>JBDNGI010000438.1:0-2408 GCA_041689345.1 Halanaerobiales bacterium | reverse complement strand
TAACAGGGGATTAAACTTCCCGGAACGAAGTTAAGGTATTACCGTTGAGTGAAGGGATTTTTAATCCCCTGATAAACTATTAAACTTCCTGAAAAGTATTTTTAAATGATATCAAACGCCTTATGAAGGCTTAGATATCGTTCCCCTGTATCTGGTAAAATAGTAACTATTGTTTTATCTTCACCTAATTCTTCAGCTACCTTTACTGCCGCTAAAACATTAGCTCCAGCTGAAATGCCTACAAGTATTCCCTCTTCACTGGCCAATCTTAAAGACATTTGATAGGCTTCTTTATTACCGATGGTTACAACCTTATCTATTATTTCTTTATCAAGAACCTCTGGAATAAAACCAGCTCCAATCCCCTGTATCATATGGGGACCAGGTTTCTCACCGGATATAACTGCTGAGCCCTCAGGTTCAACAGCATAGATCTTTATATCTGGCATATATTCTTTCAATACTTGCCCTGTTCCTGTCAAGGTACCACCAGTTCCAACAGCAGCAACAAATGCATCAATATGCTCAAATTCATCCAGTATTTCCTGTGAAGTATGCTTAATATGGGCATCTGGATTGGCTGGATTATCAAATTGTGCAGGCATATAATAACCAATATTCTTATTAAGCAATTCCTGAGCCTTTTCTACAGCCCCTCTCATTCCTTGATCATGTGGGGTCAGAAGTAATTCAGCACCATAAAATTTTAATAATTTCTTCCGTTCCTCACTCATCGACTCAGGCATAACTAAAATAACTTTATACCCCTTAACAGCAGCTACCAGGGATAGACCGATACCAGTATTGCCACTGGTTGGTTCGACAATAGTATTACCCTTCTTTAATAAACCTTTTCTTTCTGCATCCTCGACCATATTAAGAGCAATCCTATCCTTTATACTACCACCTGGATTAAATAATTCTAATTTGGCATATATTTTATATCTGCTTGATATATTATTTAATCTCATAACTGGAGTATTGCCTATCAATGACAGTACATTATCATAAATCATATTTCATCCCTTCTTTATCCTTAAATGATAATAGCCTTCTGGTGTCAGATTTTTTAGTATTATTTGATGTCCTTCTGCTGATAAACTCCTTGGAACATTCTTAATAGGAGCACCATCATCCAAATAGAAATCCACCACAGTACCTTCAGGTAATGGCTCAATATATAGCTTAGCCTTAACAAAGTTCATCGGACATTTGACGTCTCTTAAATCTTTGAAATATTTAACGTTATTTTCTTCGTCACTCGTTTCTTCAGTGTCTTCTTCTTCATCACTTACTGCCACGAAATCTTTATTATTTGTACTATTATTTGTTCTATTTTTACGTAATTTATCTTCCTGGTTAATTTTCTCTTCCGCTGTCTTATTAGATTTATCAGTATCCTCTTCAAGGACAAATTCCAGCTTAGCATTAAGTGAATTATAAAGTTCAAATACTCTATTATTTAGTTTAATAATCTCTTTTTTATATTTATTAAGGTCATCCTCATCACCTAATTTATAATCAAGGGCTAGATCCAGGATTTTACTATATTTTTTTTCAACTAAGCTATCATCAAGATATTTTTCTTTAAATTGTTGAATAATAATTCTGTCCTTATTACTATCAACCCCTTTAATTACTAATAAGGCACGAGCTGTATTAATAATAGCCTGATAGAGGTCTTCATTTTCCTTACTTTCCAGTTTAGACTTAGCCGAATCTATATCAACTTTTATAATATCCATTACTCCTGTCCCACATTCCCCTGGTCCTCTACCCTGAAGATTGAAATCTTCCTTCTGGCCCCAATCACGGTAAATTTCTGGTTCTTCTTGATAAGATGGAATCTCTGTAAATTGGCAAGCCAATTCTTTTATTTTTTTACGTCCACCCTGGGTTAAATAATTATTAAAAGATTCCTTAGTAGAATAAGAATCATCTGCTACTAAATATTTAACAAGTGCTGTAAAAAAGTCAGGTATTCTTCTTGCAGGTATATCGACAGATCTTTCAGCCAAACGAGCATTATCACCAGTTTCCCCACCTAGTAGTAGTGCATAATGTGGTATAAGTTTACCATTATATCTACTAGCTTTTCCTTCAAGCCCTATCTTAGAAATCAAATGCTGACCACAGGAATTTGGGCATCCGCTGATATAAATTTGTGGTAATAGACTGGTATATTCAGTTTCTATTTCTAATAAGGCCTTCCGTATCTCTCTAGATAATTCAGGGGATAAACATAAGCCTAATCTACAGGTGGAAGCGCCTTTACAGGCAACCGGTGAAGTACCTTCAGCTGGAACCAATAGATTATCGTTTATTTGATTGATATCCTCTATTAGTCTTTTTACTTCAGAAGCCTTTACTTTCCTTATTAATAACCCCTGTCTAGTTGTGGTTCTGAG
>JBDNGI010000437.1:0-2679 GCA_041689345.1 Halanaerobiales bacterium | reverse complement strand
GTACAGGATTGAATCTAACAGCTGCCAATCATGTTATACATTTTGACAGGTGGTGGAATCCAGCCGTTGAAAATCAAGCTACTGACAGAGCCTTTAGAATTGGACAGGAAAAAAACGTTCTGGTACATAAATTTATCACCAAAGGTACTATCGAGGAAAAAATTGATTTAATGATCGAAAAGAAAACAAAACTATCCAGAGAAATCATACCAGAAATGCAGGAAAACTGGATTGCAGAGATGAATAATAAAGAGTTATTGGATTTATTCAAAATTGATTTCTGAAAAAAGGGACTTATTCAAGCTAGAAATGATTTATTCAGGGTTAATTATTGACGTGTAGCGTATTCCAAATAAATAGATTATACGAAAGATAATCATAAATAAAGAAGGTGGTATTACCATGGCATATGGTTACGGAAAATATGTAAGTGTAGCAGAGAAAAAAGAAAAAGCTATCAAAAGTTTCAACAAACTGAAAAAGAAAAACCCGGATATCAAACCAATTATTATCAAAGGCAGAAAGCTGGCCAGAACCTGGTGGGGTGAAGCCTGGAACGAAAATCTGGAAAGCTATTCTGATTATTCAAATCGTCTGCAAAGAGGGCGCAGTTATGTACGACTGAGAGCCGTATTGGATCTTCAAATATATCCCAAGAAGATCACTGGAATAGTACAGGGACGCAGCTCAAAACCCTACCAGATTGAAATAAAGATCAAGCCACTGGCTAAAGACAAATGGGAAAGGATCAGTAAAAGCTGTGAAGGTAAGATAGAATCACTGAAAAAACTTATCGAAGGAAAATTCCCGGAAGAACTTGCAGATATCTTCACTTCTAAGAAAGAAGGACTCTTCCCATCACCTGAGGAGATTGACTTCAACTGTTCCTGCCCTGATTATGCTATAATGTGTAAACATGTTGCGTCTGTCCTTTATGGTGTGGGTTCAAGACTGGATGAAGATCCTACTTTATTTTTTACTCTCCGTGACGTAATCATAGATAAACTTATATCTAAGGCAGTAAAACAGAAATCAGAGACACTCTTAAAGAAATCTGCTAAAAAAAGCAATAGAGTCATTGATGAAGAAGATCTATCCGCAATGTTTGATATTGATTTAGATATAGATGATTAAATAATCATTCAAGACCCTTCTTCCATTCCAATACTTGATCAAAATATAGACATTAATTTTTCACAATCTCCAATTATTTTTCATTTTTTCATATTTTCTTTCCATATCTTCTATTATTTCTATATCTATTGAGTCATCTTTTAGAAAAGCACGAGCTCTTTTAAAGGCTTCTTTCATAAACCATTCTGCTTTTTGCCTTTGTCCAAGTTTAGTATATACATCTGCTAAACCTTCAAACCCAGAATGATGTTCAGGCTGGGCCAAACACAATTTTTTATATAAAGTCTCCGCCTTTTGATACTCTTTATTGCCGAGATATCTGGAAGCATCACTCTCCCATTTGAAGTCTTCAAGGGCAGCATATGGCCTAATCTCTGGGAATTCTTTCTTGATTTCCTGTAAATAATTGTTTTCCATATTATCAACTTCATTTATTTCTTCATTAACAAATTCAAGCTCTTCTGCATATTCAGGGGCAATTCTCGTAGTAAAATTCTGTTCATCTCCCTGTACTTTCTCACCTATTTGGGTCTCTAAAAAGTTAAAATATCCATTTATTCCCCCTTTTTTTATCCACAATTCCACAGATTTTTTAATTCTAAGCAAACATTTCACCGGTATTGTGAATAATTCGTTTAAATCCTCTTTATTATCTAAATCGTAGTTTTCTTTTGTAATATCCTGCAATTCTCCATTATATAAAGGATCACAACTTAATTGTAATGCTTCTAGATATGCCTCTGTACCATCATCAATTAGTTTGGAGAAATCATACTCAATACCATCACTTAAATAAGCATCAATCTTTAATAAAAATATATTTATAGCATCAATTACTCTTCTACTTTTAAAATTTGGATGCACACGATGTATTTTCATTAAATTAGATTCCATAGTAAAAAGTTCAAAAGTATATTCATTCTCTTCTCCTCTTTTTATTTTTCCAAACTTCTTAGCCATTTTATCAGCTATTTTCTCCATTTTATAATTATTGACTTTGACCGTTTTCATTATTATATCCATTCCTTTCATTAGAGGATTTATAACTAACCGTTCCAACTGGTAATATCTTTATATTTATCGGCAGGTCCATCATAACCACAGACTCCCATTCGGGGTGAATTAACAATAGGTAAACAACCATATTCACCTTCATATTCCTCAATACAATCATCACAAAAATAATAAGGAAAGCGGTCATCATCCCAGGTTATCCAGGAAGCTTTTTTGTCACATTCCTCACATTTTAAGTCTAATAAATTCCTGGCCAGTATTTCTATAGTATCTTTTCTCTTTGCTCCCTTTCTTATATCCAGTACATCTATTTCCAGTTCTGTTGTAGAACCAAAATCATACCGATATGCAAAAAAGCTTCCCACATCTAATAAATCTATTAACTTAAATTCTTGATACTGGTAACTTTCAGAAGGAAATGTAATTACCTTATCATTTATCTTAATATCACTTAAATGATTGCAACACTCCAACCATATATCCCGCAAAAATTGATCAAGATCATCAAAAATAGCTTCAGCCTTAATATCC
>JBDNGI010000436.1:0-2476 GCA_041689345.1 Halanaerobiales bacterium | reverse complement strand
TGTTACCTTCAAAACCAACTACATCTTTGATCATCTCAGCTAATTGCCTGATAGATATATATTCTCCTACACCAATATTAATAAACTGATCACCATCATAGTTATTCATTAAATAAACTACAGCATCAGCTAAATCATCTACATGTAAGAATTCTCTTTTAGGTTTACCAGAACCCCATATTACTACTTCATCTTTATTATTAACTTTCGCTTCATGAAATTTCCTGATTAATGCTGGTAAGACATGGGATGTTTCTAAATCAAAGTTATCATTTGTACCGTATAAATTAGTAGGCATTGCTGATATATAATTAGTGCCATACTGTTTGTTATAATGCTCACACATTTTTATTCCTGATATTTTTGCAATGGCATAGGCTTCATTTGTTGGTTCTAGTTTACCATCTAGTAGATATTCTTCTTTCATTGGTTGTTCAGCATATTTAGGATAAATACAGGAACTTCCTAAGAATAATAGTTTTTTAGCATTGTTTTTATAGGAACTATTAATAACATTACTTTGAATCATTAAGTTATCATATATAAATTCTGCTGAATAAAGATTATTAGTCTTTTATACCTTTTATTATTGCTCTATCTTCAGGTATTTCCCTTCTATTTATTAATATCATGGGTACTTTGCTCAAAACTAATTCGGATACTGTTCCCCAGCCAGCTTTGGTGATGGCATAATCAGAGGCTGCTATATAATTCTGGGCTTCTGTTATTCCTTCTGGTATCTTATAAATATTATCGCCTTCTACTTTTGTTCCAGCGGAAAAAAGCCAATTATACTGCTTATAATCCTGGAATTTAATTTTATTTAATATATTATAGTCTACAGATTTACCTATGCCCACAAATACTAATTTTTTGTTGCCACCCATATTTTCTTTAATCGTTTTTGCTTGTTCTTTATTAAATTCACGGCAGAAAAAACCTATTTCTTCATATTGATCTACTTTTTCTAAACCAAGATAAAGTGGATAGCACAAAAATAGGTCAGCATCTTGATATATTTCTCCTACTTTTTCTACAGCTTTATCTTTTATTAATAACTCCCGATATTGATCATACCAGGTGAAATTAGAAATAGCTATACTTCTAATTCCGGCTTCTTTAGCTGAAGCAAATACCCAGGGTGTTATATCTGATATTATTAAATCAATCTGGTTTTGTTGTAAATAGATTATTTGTTTTTCTATTAAGTTATACCAGTTATTTACCCATTCATTTACTTCTTTTTGCATTTTTTCTCTATCTACAATAAAACTATTTTTCTTTAATATTAAGCCGACATCATTTTCAGAATATAAATAATCAATATTATTATAATCTGCAAGTGATTCTTTTATAAAATTTAAGGGGCTACTTGTTTTGATGATTATTTGTATACCATTATTTTTAGCTAATTCTCTAATTATTGCTATACTCCTGGTAGCATGTCCAAATCCATGACCTGAAATATAAAAAACAATATTATGCATTTATTTATATATCTCCTTTTTCTTCTATAGCTTTCAAATCTAATTCCACCATTATTTTAATTAGTTTAGAAAATGTTACTCTTGGTTCCCAACCTAAATCCTTTTTAGCTTTAGAAGAATCTCCTACTAATAATTCTACTTCACTAGGGCGGAAATATTTAGGATCAACTTCTACCAATACTCTACCTGTTTTTTTATCAATTCCTTTTTCATCTACCGCTTCACCTTTCCATTCTAAATCAATACCAGCATGTTTAAAGGCCAGTTCAGCAAATTCTCTGACTGTATGAGTTTCACCAGTGGCCATTACATAATCTTCTGGATTATCCTGTTGTAACATTAACCACATTAACTCCACATAATCTTTAGCATAGCCCCAGTCACGTTTTGCATTTAAGTTTCCAAGATAGAGTTTCTTCTGCTTACCTTTTACAATACGAGCAGCAGCCCTGGTAATTTTACGGGTTACAAATCGCTTACCTCTTCGTGGTGATTCATGAACTCTGTTAAATAGGAACCATCCTGTCCGGTTATTCCTGTTATTAATGCTTTTTCCATTCTATTTAAATCCTCCACTCTGTTTATTCTTTTTCTACAACTAAAGCCTTATCAACTATTCTTGATTCCCAGATACCTACATCACTATCCTGGAATATTTTATTTAAATCATTTTGTAGTTTTTCTTTATACTCTGCCAAAGTTTTCTGACACCTTCGACAAATTTTGACATAATTCGGGGCTGACCGTTCGGGACTGACCGGGTACCCTAGCGAGCGAGAGCGAGCTTTTTATAACTTTTAGTAAAATAGGAGTGAGTTTGCACAACAAGTGGAGATTTAAGATTAGTCAAGTTTACCTACATCCTGCCAATTATTTATTTATTCTTCATCTAAAATTTTGCCTGAATGTTCATTACAATATGCTGATCCTAATGAAAAAAATTATTTTTTTCAGCTGCAATTTGCCAGCTTTTATTACTATTTTCCCAT
>JBDNGI010000435.1:0-2272 GCA_041689345.1 Halanaerobiales bacterium | reverse complement strand
TTCAACACCTAAGCCGTCGCAAACACCTTGGGTTAATAATGTTTTCCCAGCACCAAGATCACCTGACAGTAAAATTAACTGCCCTGGTTCAACTAGTTTACCTATTTTTTGTCCTAGTTCAAATGTGTATTCTTCACAACTACTTTTAACAGATAGAACTTCATCCATAAATTAACACCTCAAATCTATTATAACCATCTTTAGGAAATATTTATAAGCTTTTATATAAAACCATTGTTTTTTCCTTCTACAATGATCTATAATTCCCTTTAGTAATAGAAACACTCAGGTTTATACCATCTTTAAAAAAAATAATTCATCAGTATATTCTTCTACTTTTAAAACAAAATCAAAAATATTAAATTCCAGACACATTGCAAAATCCTCTGACGGAGACCATTCTCTATTAGCAGGGTCAAAAAAACGCTGTCCACTGCCCTGTTTTAATATCTTTCTTATTACTTCTTCTTCTAATAAATACAAAGCCTCACCCTGCAGCAAGGATTCTAGTAATTCCTCCTGTAAGACCTTAGACATAGCTGCTTGATTTAAAATCATTTGCCTTAACAGGTCTATATCTTCTTTTGTTAAAGAATTCTCATCAGTTAAGGTTTGACTGATTATTAATTTCTTTAAGTAAAGTGCACATAATACGTCCTCATCTGCTGTCTCAACACCCGCATTCCCCATACAAACCAGTGAAACCCTGGATGGTTGTTTTTTTAAAATATAATTCACAACAGCTTGTGCATTAACGAAACTAGCAGTAATAATTTGGCTGGCATTTTTCGCATTAACGATGCCCTGGGTGCCCGCACTTGTGGTATGAACTACAATTTCATTACTAAAATCTACATCTTTTATCAAAGCCGGTGAATTACCATAATCAAAATCTGGTAAAAGTTTACCAGTTCTTTCACCCATTAATATTAGACTATTATCTTGCTCTTTTAAACTATAAGCCGTATTCAATTTACCAACAGGTATTATCTTATTTACACGATTTTTGAAAACATAGCAGGCAGTAGAAAAAGCCCTAAATACATCAATTATTACAGTCAAACCCTCTGCCTTTTTCGCGCCTTCAATTAATTGCAATACTTTAACATCCATTTAAAATTCCTTTCATTAAAAATATCTCTTTGAGTACTCCTTCCAGGAAAAATCTTCTACAGGAATAGATATTGTACTTGTGTAGATCCACATAAATACTCCGATTATATTCAAGAATTTTATTAAATCTCCCAATTAAAATTAGGGGACGTGTTTCTTCAGTTAAGTCTTTTAACTTAGAAACATTTTCTATTTGAGCAAAAAAGTGTTTCTGATAAGTATTAAAGTGTAGAAGGTAAGCCGGCTGGAATTGAAACACCGGCTCCCAACAACAATGATACATTTTCTGTCATATATATTCACCCTATTTTTAAAAATAATTTTAATTATGAGATTTCTAGAACAGCTCTTTAACAGTTCCACTTAATATTATTTAATTAATAACGGGTGAGATATGTATTACTAGTTCAATTGAATAAAAATATATCTTAAAAAACCTAAAAATACCCCTTGAGCATTACCTTTATCAATTGTAAAAATACTAAATGCCAGGAAATCTCTTCTAGTTGTTGATAATTGTAATACTGATCTTCCTAGTACATCTCCTAATATTCTCTCTATCTTGGAATCAGCATTATTTTCTGCTTGTTTCACCGCCCAATCAATAAATTGGTTTTCTGTTGGATTTGTTAATACCATAAGAATTACTAACAACAATACAACTATAAATATGCTTACTAATCTTGACATATCTTCTCCTCCTCTTTATAAGGTCCAGGTGGATTAAACTCATCTGAACCAAGTCTTCTTTATTTCTTACACTTAATATCCTAATTCATCATTATATAATAAATCTCTATAATCATGCATAAGTATAACTATATGATTCAAACTAAAGGCTATCTCGGTCGTACATTTTCACCAGTAAGTTCATCTTTTCAACAAGGTACATTTAATTTAACTACGGAGGTGTATAAAGTTGATTATTAGAAAAAAATTATTATATAGTACAATCATCAGTGTATTTTTAGGCTTGTTTATACTAGGCTTAATTACTGCTTCCTTTTTCCAGGAAAAAACAACAAATTATATATTCCAAAGAAATATCGAACAGCTTTATCCAGTAGATGCTAGTAATCTTGACTTACCCCTACCAACACCCACCCTAATTACTACAGAATTAAATAAGAGTAGGCGAGACCTTGAAAAAATATCAATT
>JBDNGI010000434.1:0-4688 GCA_041689345.1 Halanaerobiales bacterium | reverse complement strand
TTAATATAAGGGATAAGATAAGTATAGTCTCTATCAATGGAAAAATTTTTCATTAGGTAATCCCCATCAATTTCATTATGGCTATACCACTTTGCAGCATAATCACTTGCCCCTATAGGCATTCTACAAAAATTAAACTTACAGCCATCATCAGCAAAAAGTTCTGAAATTACTTTTTCTCTTTGATCTTCACTTAATTTTAATAAAGCAATCCAGGATAATTCATTAAAACAACCACCAAAACCATCAATCTGCTGATCACTTTCCTCTGTAATTTCAAAAGTGTCTTGACCAGAATCAGTAAAGTTAAGATCTACATTTTCCCATTTTTTATTTTTAGTTGTAGAAATCCAAATAATATTATTCATTTAGCATTACTCCTTCTCATTAATCTAACCTTTCACTGCACCTGCTGTAATACCCTTAACAATGTGTTTCTGGAATAACAGATAGAATATTATTAAAGGTAATGAAGTCATTAAGAGACCAGCCAATAAATTAGTCCAATCAGCTGTATATTTCCCAAAAAAGCTATTAGCTGCAAGAATTAATGTATAATTCCTGGCATCTGTAATCATTAGTAAAGGAAGTAAAAAATCATTCCAGATCCATAAAGCATTCAAAATAGCAATTGTTGCTGATATCGGCTTTAATAGTGGAAAGATGATATAGAAGAACACTTGAAAAGGACCACAACCATCAATAATTGCGGCTTCCTCTAGTTCAATGGGTATTGTCCTAACAAAACCAGTATATAAAAAAATAGCCATATTAACACCTAGTCCTATATATATCGCAACTGTTCCAAGTATAGAACCTTTGGTCCCCGTTACCATAGCTGTTTTTGTCAAAGCTATCATAATTGAATGAAAAGGTATCAACATTGAGGCTATAAATAGAGTATAAAAAAAGTTTGCCAGTTTGCCTGGAGTTCTCGCCAACTTATAACCTGCTAGAGAACTACAAAACAAAATCCCGATTACTGATAAACTTGTTATTGAGAAGGTATTAAAAGTCGTTTTCACGAAATTTAATCTCCTTAAGGCTATAATAAAATTATCAAAGTATAAACTACCTGGAAATGCTAAAATAGACCTTGCCATCTCTCCATCCGTCTTAAATGCATTTAACAATGCTATATATATGGGGAACAAGAAGAGTATAGCCCCGAAAAACAATATAATTAATTGCAATAAAGATAATATATTCCTTCTCATTATGCCTGAACCTCCCTTTGTCTAGTGACTCTAAATTGAATGAAGGTTAATAATAATACAAATAAAAATAAAATAATACCCTTTGCATTTGCATAACCAAATCTAAAATAACTTGAAAAGGCTTCTTCATATATATTTAAAGACATAACCTGGGTTGACCTACCAGGACCCCCTCCAGTAAGACCATATATTTGGTCAAAAGTCATAAAAGAATTACGCAAGGTTAAAAAAACGTTAATAGTAACAGCATGCATAATCATAGGTAATGTTATTTTAAAGAATATTTGAACTTTATTGGCTCCGTCTACCCTTGCAGCTTCTCTAAATTCTGTTGGGATACCCTGTAATGCTGCAATATATATAACCATAATATACCCAACACTTGTCCATAATGACATAATTACAATTGCCCAAAAGGAAAAATTCGGGTTACCCAGCCATGGTTGTCTTAAAAACCCTAAAAATTGATGTCCTGCTAATTCTTTTAAGACTATTTTAAAAATAAACTGCCAGATATATGCACCAATTATATAACTAACCATATTAGGAACAAAATAAGCAGTACGAAATAAATTTTGGTTTTTTTTACGTGAATCAATTAGGACAGCCAGAAATAATGCAAAAACATTTGATAATGTTACCATAACAAGAACATATTTTAAAGTAAACTTAATAGAATTAAGAAAGTTTTTATCTTTAGTGATTGCATCGATAAAGTTCTTTAAACCCACAAAATCGTAATGTGGATTCAATCCATTCCAATTTGTGAAACTATAACTTAAACCCAATACAGTTGGGGTAATCATAAATATAGCATAAAATATAAGTGCTGGAAGCAAAAAAAGCAGTAGACCTCTAGCTTCTTTAGATTTCTCTTTTTTTATCATTTGGTACCATCCTTTTATTAAAAAGTGGGCTAGATGCCCACTTTTATGTCTTGTATTACAATGCCTCTTTCATTTATAAGCTACCTTAAGGTCTATACAAACAGTACATACTAATATAAATCAGGCAATGTTGTAATGCTAATACATGGGTTAAATCACTTTATTGATTTACTTCATTGAATGTTTGCCAAGATTGGTCTAAAGCACTAATAACTTCTTCCTTAGTTGATATTTTTGAATAATAAGCCTGTAACATCTTACCAGATTCATCTTTAACGGCCTGAGGAATAGATGGATCTATATAAGATTTACCTTCTTCTACATATTCAATTGCTTCTTTAATCCAGGGATAAGTTTCAAATTCATGGATATCTGATATTGGGTTAAATTGTACTTTTGAAAAAAAGTCTGCTGATGCTTCTGGATCCAAAAAGAATGCTACAAGATCCTTTGCTACTTCTTTATTTTTGCTGAAAGAACTAACGGCTAAAGAAGAAGAAACCGATGCATTAATCATTGTTTGTTCTTCATTATTACTCACAGGTAAAGGAGATACACCAAATTTAAAATCAGGATTTGCTTCAAGAATAGTTGCTGAAAACCAGGGGCCCTGTACCCACATACCATATTCTCCACCAGCAAACTCTGCTGACCCGTCTGAACCACCTATTTCTAAACCATCACTATTAGAATTAGCATGTACTAAATCTATAATATTAAACATTTCAGATAGCTCTGAGTATGACCCTTCATTATCATACATTCTTTCAATAAAATCAGGATGTGTAGTATTGGCAAAAGCACCCGTTGTTAGAGGTAAGAATAATTGTGGAATCCAAGCTTCATTATATGATGCTAAAAATGGTGTCTTGCCTGCATTCTTTATTACTTGAATATTCCCTTCCATTTCTGATAAAGTCATAGCAGGTTCTATACCTAATTCTTCAAATAATTCCTTATTATATAAAATACCCCATGTCAAACTTTCCAGCGGCAATGCTAGTACTTTCCCATCATAAGTAACTGCTGTTTTAGCACTATCATATAAATCATCTACCCAAGGTTGATCTGATAGATCTTCTAAATAACCAGCTTTATAATATTGGGCTTTTTCATTAATAGCATGGATCATAAGGACATCTAAATCTTCCCCGGTAGTCAATCTGGTTTTTAGTATTTGACTTGCTGTATCAGCACTAGGCATCTCCATATCATAATTTACTTTAATATTTTTCTCAGCCTGATACTTTTCTACAAAACGATCTAAATATTCTTCATATTGCTCTCTGAATCTCGGTTGTGCAATAAATAAATTTAACGTGACTTCCTTCTCCTGTTCTGCTGTTTCATCTGTAGTATTACCATCACAGCCACCTATTAGTATAATTAATATTAATAACAACCCTAAAATACCTAAATATTTACTTTTCATCTTTACTCCTCCTTAAGTAATAACTATGACTATGTAGTCATAATAAAAAATTCTAGACTATAAACACCAAATAATTAAAAATTTTATATTTATATATTAACCCTAATTCGTAACTTTATACTCTTCTGATGTAAACTACTATAGTTATAATACCTAAAAAAATATCTAACAGCTAAATTAATATAACTCATATAATGATTTATTTTACTATTACAATACAAAAAAGCCCTTTCTATAAGGGCCTATTTAAATATATGATATTTTATTTTAAATCTTAAACCTCTATCCAGGTTACTTCATTAACTTCATCTAATTCAACTAACCAGGTATTTAATTCTGCCATAACATCACTCACTATATCAAGTTTACAGTCAATTATTAATTCATTATTTATCTTATCTCTACGAGTTTTTATCGCCTTTATATCAGAATCTTTTTCCTGCAATCTATTGTAGAGCATTTTATATAGATCTTTTTCACTACTATTCATTTTGCAGATTAACTGTTTAGTTACTATTTTTGTTTTACCATATTCAATTCCAGAAAAGAAATATAATGAGATAAAAACAACAAAAGTAGCAAGTACACCTACATAATAAAATCCACCACCTACAGCCAAACCAATAGCAGCAGTCGCCCAGAGGCTAGCAGCAGTAGTAAGGCCTTTTACAATAGAACCCTGTATAAGAATTGTTCCTGCACCCAGAAAACCTATACCACTTACTACTTGTGCTGCTATACGGCCAGGATCAGCATCAGCTTCTGGATATTGTTCAAATAACATAATGGATACTATCATTAATATTGTAGAACCAACACCAACTAATATATGTGTCCTAAATCCAGCAGGACGGCCGTGTTTTTCTCTATCCCAACCTATTACACCTGCTAAAAATACTATTAAAAGCACTTTTATACTAACTATCAACATAATACTCAACTCCTCTACAAACTAAAATTATACATGAAATAAATATATATCGAGATTGTCACTATGAATCTCAAAACCGACCTTAGAACATTATTTATCCGATAGCTAACGGCCGCTAAGCCCCCAGGGCCTGATCTTTAGGTCATCCTTGAGGCCTAATCGAATATGGTTATACTAAAGCCTACATCGCGTATATTAATTAAAGGCTTTAGTGAGGGCTA
>JBDNGI010000433.1:0-4859 GCA_041689345.1 Halanaerobiales bacterium | reverse complement strand
CCTGAATCCAAGACAAAATTTAAAATCTGATATGCTTCGTCAAAGTTGTCCAATCTGCGTAAATTCATAGCACCAAAACTAAGCTCTGTAACTTCAATTCCAGTCTTTCCAAACCTTCTTCTTTCAATACTTTTATCCATTGTTTTCCTCCTTTAGTAGCTTGAAAAATAATAAATATGACAGCTAACACCTATTCATTATAAACAATCATATCGAAATTAGTTGTAAGGAAGAATACACAAATCACATCTCATGCGCTGTTCTTATTTCAGAATACAGCATGATTTTACAAAGGTTTTTATTTCATCACATTCTGAGGATTACCTTCTAGCCATTTACTTATATTATTAAAGACAATATCAGCCCTCTTAACGAATGATTCATCAGAGGCAAAAGCAACATGAGGGGCAAGAACTGTATTCTTAGAATTTAATAAAGGATGATCTTTTGGTATTGGTGGTTCTATTTCAAAAACATCAATACCTGCTCCAGCAATTCTTTCTTCATTAAGTGCATCTGCTAGTGCTTTACTTTCCAGAACTGGTCCTCTTGCACAATTAATTAATACCGCATTTTCTTTCATTAACTCAATCATATCTTTATTAATTAGATGTTTAGTTGCCTCCATTAAAGGAACATGAAGTGAAACTATATCGCTTTCTCTCATTAATGTAGGTAGATCCACATATTTTACACCAAGTTCAACTGCCCTCTCGTTCTCATTAAAATCGTTTGCCAGTAATTCACATCCAAAAGCCTTAGCTATTTCAACAACTCTCATACCGATAGCACCAGTTCCAACTACAGCAAATTTTTTGCCAGCTATCTCATTACCTACTAATCCCGCCCTGGTCTTAGCATCTCTCGTAGCCTGATCACAGGGAATAATATTTCTCATTATAGTAATCAATAAACCAAATACTAACTCCGCAACAGCCTGGTTAGCATAACCTGAGGAATTACAAACTGTAATTTCCCTTTCTCGACAAGTATCCATATCAATGTGATCGATACCTGTAAAAGCAACAGAGATCATTTTTAAATTAGTACAAACATTAATTACTCTGGCAGACAAATGTAAATTTGTGATAATTAAGATATCGGCATCTTTCCCTCTTTCAATTAAAAGATCATCATCTTCCACCCTATCATTATATGATATAAATTCATGGCCCATCTCTTCTAACTTATTACTATATCCTTCTAACACTTCTTCAGAAACAGCAATTGGATCTAACATCACAATTTTCATTTATATAACCACTCCATTTCATTTATTGAAACATTTTCTTACAATTAATACATGCGAATTGGCTCCCCTAAGTAAGCCAATTCTTCTGTTTATCTATTTTTGAAAAACTCCTCTGCAACTGATGGAAACATAATATAAGATAATACATCCTCTTCTGAACGGTAGTAGCCCAATTTCTTTAATTTATCCGTATACTCTTCTAGCATAGGTTCAAGATCATCTGCAGGTCTATTTTCAATAACCTTCTCATCTTTACCAATTAATCCTTCTCTAAAATCTTTATTAATTTCCCCTGGTGCTTTACCGTAGAGTCCTTTTAAGTAATTTTTAACCTCTTTACTTACTACTTTATACCTTTCACCAGTAGCAACATTAAAAACAGCCTGAGTACCAACAATCTGGCTCATAGGAGTTACCAATGGAGGATAACCAAGGTCTGCCCTGACTTTTGGAACTTCACGCAAGGTCTCATCTAGACGATCTAACATATTCATTTTCTTCATCTGACTTCTCATATTTGAAAGCATACCACCAGGTATTTGGTAGATAAGCACTTCAGGATCGATATCCTTAGAGATTATACTTTCTTCTAACTTACTACGTATCCCTTTAAAATATTTATTAATATTACTAAGATATTCCAGATTAAGTCCTGTATCATATTTAGTCCCAGAAAACGATGCAACCATTGTTTCAGTAGCAGGTTGTGAGGTACCTAGTGCTAGTGTGGAAAGGGCACAATCAATAATATCTACACCTGCTTCCACAGCCTTCATATATGACATAGAAGCAAGACCACTAGTATAATGTGTATGAAATTGTAATGGTATATCTATCTCTCTTTTCAAGGCAGCAATTAATTCAGTGGCTTCATATGGTTTAAGTAAGCCAGCCATATCCTTTAAACAAATAGAATCTGCTCCAATCTTTTGTAACTCCTTAGCAGTACTTATATAGTGTTCTATATCATGTACAGGACTCTTAGTATATACAACTGTAGCCTGGGCATGTCCACCATACTCTATGGTCGCCTCTATAGCAACTCTCATGTTTCTAATATCATTTAAGGCATCAAAAATCCTGAAAATATCAATCCCATTTTTAACAGCAAGCCGGACAAATTCCCTGACCACATCATCAGGATAATGCTTATAGCCTACAACATTTTGACCCCTTAAAAGCATTTGAAATGGAGTATTAGGCATCTTTTCTTTCAGAAGTCTTACCCTTTCCCAGGGATCTTCAGCAAGATAACGCATTGCGCTATCAAAGGTAGCTCCACCCCACATTTCAACTGAATGATAACCAACTTCATCAAGTTTTTCTGCTATAGGAAGCATATCTTCAGTAGACATTCTGGTAGCAAGTAATGATTGATGTGCATCCCGTAATATAGTTTCTGTAATTTTTAATTTATCTACCATGTTTTCACCCCTTATTTTACTAACTTCTATATTTTAACCAAGTAAAGACAGTAGAGTACCTGCTGCTACAGCTGAACCAATCACACCGGCAACATTAGGTCCCATTGCATGCATTAAAAGAAAGTTGTTTGGATTTTCTTCACGTCCTACCTTTTGTACAACCCGGGCAGCCATGGGAACAGCTGAAACTCCAGCTGCACCAATTAAGGGATTCACCTTGCCACCACTTAATTTATACATCAATTTACCAAATAAAACTCCCGCCACTGTCCCTACAGCAAAGGCAAGTAAACCAAGGACGATTATTTTTATTGTTGATAAGCTAAGAAAACTTTCCGCATTAGCAGTAGCTCCAACCGTAAGTCCAAGAAGAATAGTCACAATATTTGTCAATGAATTTTGTATTGTATTAACTAAGCGGTCAACAACACCTGATTCACGCATTAAATTCCCTAACATCAATGAACCAATTAAAGCCGCTGAAGCTGGTATCAAGAGAATTACAAATATAGAAACAACTATTGGAAATAATATCTTCTCTAATTTAGAAACTGATCTCAACTGTTCCATTTTAACAGTTCTTTCTTCTTTTGTTGTTAAAGCCTTCATTATTGGTGGTTGTATGATCGGCACTAATGCCATATATGAATAAGCAGCAACAGCTATCGGCCCTAATAGATGTGGTGCTAATTTTGAAGCCAGAAAAATAGCAGTTGGACCATCGGCACCACCAATTATTCCAGTAGCCCCAGCCTCTTTCAATGTAAAGCCAAGAAATAAAGCTCCAATAAATGTAAAATATATACCAAATTGAGAAGCGGCCCCCAATAGTAGGCTTTTAGGATTTGCTATTAAGGGTCCAAAATCTGTCATTGCCCCTACTCCTATAAATATTAGAGGTGGATAGATTCCTAGCTTAACACCTAAATATAAAAAATCAAGTAATCCCCCTTTTTGCACTATTTCAATAATATCTACCTGACCTTTTGCAAATAGCTCATTATGCATCAAACCTGTAAGTGGTAAATTAGCCAGGAGGAGACCAAAAGATATGGGTAATAATAATAATGGTTCATATTTTTTTTTGATTGCTAGATAAAAAAGAAAGCAGGCAACTAATATCATGATTCCTTCTTTGAAAGTAATATTAGCAAAACCTGTTTCAGCAGCAAATTTGTATATATTCTCTAACACAACTAGCCCTCCTAAATAATTCTTGCCAACAATTCACCTGTCTCAACCGTATCACCTGTGGATACATAAAGTTCTTGTAGCGTTCCATCTATTGGTGCAGTTATTTCGTTCTCCATCTTCATTGCTTCCAATATAAGTATAATATCACCTTTAGAGACATTTTTACCTTTCTTTACTTTAACAGATATAACCCCTGGTAACGGAGCTACTATATCTTCTCCTTCCGTATTAGCTTTATCACTGCTTATTTTTTTATTATCCAACACTTCTTTATTATCATCATCATCATTAATATCATCTTTTTTGATTTGATTTGTAGCCAGATTATCTATATTTTCATCAGAATCATTTATTGCTTCAACCTCAACCTCAAACACTTTACCATCTACTTTTACTTTAAATTTTTTCATAATAGAACCCCTTTTTTAATAACTTTTCTAATTTATATATATCAGATAGTTAATCCTGTTAAAGTTATCCAAACTATTTTACTCTTCTTATATTAACAATACATTCATCATCTTTTATTAAAGTAGCCATCACAGCACTAATTGCAGCTACTTCCTGTACTTGACTCTTCTGAGAAACAGAAGTCTTTATTTGCTGATCAACATTAATATTTTCTTTTATCTTAAGCTTTTCTTCTTTATAAAAAAGAACCTTAAACAGTTCTAATATAAGTGATAAAACAAAAAGAACAAGAAATACTACACCGATTCCTATAACAGTAACTTGTAATCCATTTATTAGTATATTCATCTCTCTATATATTACCTCCCTCCAATTCTATAATGTCCTTATCAGCCTTAAAATATAAAGCACAACAATACTATTAAAACATTGGTTTGTGAAAAATACAAGTAAAAAAGCATTAAAGTTATTCAATAAGGCAGTTAACATAATACTACATATTATTACCGGATTTCCCATGTGCTGAAATGGGATAAGTTACTCTGAAGATTTACCTACACTATATGATACAAGATATG
>JBDNGI010000432.1:0-4053 GCA_041689345.1 Halanaerobiales bacterium | reverse complement strand
TAGAGGTGAAGGTAATAACTTTTTTGAACCTTTTACCCAAACAAGGTATTGGGAAAAGCAGAAAATGAATATTGAGGCTCCCTTAAATGGAGATTATTATGCGGCCGTATTTGATACTTCAGGTCATGCAGATAAATATGTGTTATCTATCGGTAAAGAAGAAAAGTGGGGAATAAGAGACCTATTTAGAATGCCTGTTATTTGGTGGAATGTAAGAATGTTTGTGGAGCAGAAATGGTCTACCTATATTATTACAGGAGTATTTTTTCTTTTAATTATAATCAGTTTAGTATACATAATAAAGAAAATAAGGAGCTCTAAGTTTCAATAACTACTTGACAGGCGCCTCATATTTATAGGATAATTCATCTTTCAATTCCTCAACTATATTATAAACAATTGGGCAGAGAAAAGTATTATCAATTATGTTGCCTAATCTATGATTGATGTTGTCCTTGTATAAGTGCGGATAGGAGCGACAGATTTCTGGTCTACAATTATAAATTGAACATTTATTGTTTTCTAAGAAAGGACAGCCTGGTCCATTTAAAATGAAACCTCCAGCAGCCTCTCTTTCTACATAATCTTTTATAAATTGTTGATAGCTAATATCTAGATGCTCAGCTATTACTTTTATCTCTTCCTTGGTTAGTGTCAATAATAATTTTTTACAACAATTACCACAGCTTGTACAGTTATATTCTATTGAGTATTTTTGATTGAGTTTATGCACATGCTTATCAACTGTATGGTGATCACATTTCCTTAAAAAAAAACTGAAATCTTGATTTTCTTTATCTTTTGATTGGGCTAACTTTTTAATTTTTTCTAAATTTTCTTCCATAGTTGATACCTCCGTTATTTGATTCTATCATATTATTATATAACTTTGTAGTTAGAAATCTACTTAATTAGTATAATTTTTTCAAATTGGGGTCTAAGGTATAAGTTCATATGTCCAATAATCGAGTAGGAGGGCAATAATTTAATTATTTTCCTCCTACTTGATTAGTAGATGTAAATAATTTTTTTATAATTAGACTCGATATAGTCTATTTAATATAGTTAAGACCTGCATAAAATAGACTGCTTCTCTGATCATATGATCGATAACTCTAGGCCAGATGTTCATTTGTCCACCGGGAATAGTACAGTTGGCCACCTGTCGATATAAGTTTCTTAAAAATTCAGTCCATTCACTAATTATTTCCTTGCTGGTCTCAATAAAACGTTCAGGATTTCCCATTTGTCCTTGATATGCCCTTAAAACTTGATCATATAATCGCTGTATTCGGGTACCCCACTGCATTGTTTGCCTTCTTAAGACTTCTTGTTCTGGACGGAAATAGAGTGAAAGTACATTAGCATGTTCATAATTTATCTCCAACCAGAATAATAATTCTTCCCAGGTGATAACCTCCAGTTCTCGGTCTAATTCATTGATTAGGGCCTGTGGAGCAGTTGCGGCAACTCTTCGATCAGGTAAACCCAGGTCTCCCCAAGTTGGTCTAGGCTCATCTTTTATTCGAGCTAATATTCCAGAAAAGAAGATTGCTTCTTTCATAATATGGTCAATTAGAGCAGCTGGTAAGATAGAAATTATCTGGCAATTCTCGATACCTCTGGCTATCTGACTTTTAAAATCAATAAAATCATTAACTTCTTCTTGGAGCCGATAAAAAAATCTACGATCCCTATATATATTAGTAACTCCCCTTTGACTTAAGGCAACAAAATTCTCAGAGAAATTATTGGCTTTCAGAAAATATTGTTCTTCTGTTGTATTAAAACCATTTCTCATAAAACGGGCATGATCAATTAAAAGCCCAATCCAAGATTCAATTTCTTTTTCCAATGACAATTGTTCTAGATAAAAGTTATTGAGTTTCATATAAATTCACCTCTTGATTAAAATTATTGTCTTTTTGATTCATAAATGTTAGTTTATAATATGTATGATTATTTTTTGTGTTAATCGAAACGACATTTTAATACCGATAAAATGCTAATTCAGTTCATTTTTTAGATACTCAAATTTTAGGTAGTGGTCAGTTTGGTTTAGCGGCTTTATACGGGCAGGATGATATACATTAGAACATTATTGTTTTTAATATTGACTTAAGATATACAATGTAATACAATTTAAATTAAATAGAATAAAATATAGATATATACTGTATTATACTATATATTTGGGGGTTTTTTATGTGAAGAAAATAAGTAGTTTTACTGTTAACCATTTGGAACTAAATCCTGGTGTTTATATTTCAAGAAAAGATAAAGTTGGTGAAAATGTTATTACAACATTTGATCTACGAATAACACGTCCAAACTTTGAACCTGTTATGAATACTGCTGAAGCTCATACTATAGAACACCTGGCTGCAACTTATTTAAGGAATAATGAAAAATTTGCTGAAAAAATTATTTATTTTGGACCAATGGGCTGTAGGACAGGTTTTTATTTATTAATTAATGGTGATTATCAGGCAGTAGATATCATAGATTTATTAGTTGATTTATGTAATTTTATTCTTGATTTTGAGGGACATATTCCAGGGGCGGCTGCAAAAGATTGTGGGAATTATCTTGATATGAATTTACCTATGGCAAAGTACTATGTAAATAAGTACCTGAATATTTTAAGCAATATTAAAGAAGAAAATATGAACTATCCCGGATAAAGTTAGTTATCGGATAAAATAATTTAAAGATTGGAGTGATTATCTTGTATGGAATAATTGGTGCTATGGAGCAAGAAGTTGAGCCAATTTTAGAAAAGCTTGTTGAAAAAAATTATAATAAAATCTATGATATTAGTTTTTGTGAAGGAACTATCAATGGTATTAAATGTGTTGTTGGACAATCAGGAGTTGGGAAAGTAAATGCTGCAAGATGTACACAGATGATGATTGATAAGTATAAGATATCATCGATTATTAACATTGGTTCTGCTGGTGCTTTAAATCCGGAACTTGAAATAGGTGATGTAGTGATTTCAACTTCATGTATATATCATGATGTCGATATTACTGTTTTTGGTCATGAAAAAGGCTATATAACTGGAATTGGTGATAGATTTATTAAAGCAGATCAAAAACTGATTAATCAATGTAAAAAGGCTATGGAACAAATATCAGCTGATAAATATAAAATATTAATGGGACCGATAGCAACGGGTGATCAATTTTATAATGATCCTCAAAAAAAAGAAGAACTATTTGAAGAATTTGGGGCATATTGCGATGATATGGAAGCTGCAGCAATAGCCCATGTTTGTTTATTATCTGAGATACCATATGTAGTAATAAGATCAATATCAGATAAGCCTAGTAGTAAATCTCATCTGACATTTTATGAATTTTTAGACTTAGCATCTGCAAGATGTGCTGAATTTCTGGACTATTTCACATTAAAACAGAATTGATAGAACTGCAAAATACTACAAAGACAAATATAATAATAAATCTAGTAATAAATCTAGTAATGGTACCAACTAGGATAGCCTTGGCTATCCTTTTTAATTATTCTATAAATAGTCGTTAATAACAATTATTATCATATTTAGATAAAACTCTTCTTTATATAAGCTGCGTAAGTTGTATTTGGTAGTAGTCCTGTTTGATTTCCTATAAAAACCTCCCTGCTCATACGCAGCCATTCAAAAGATTCCAGGTTAAACCCCCCCAATAGATGAAATAGCTATAAAAGAAAAATACGTTGTTGGGATTTAATGCAGGAAAATAGAAATTTATAGTTAATTATATATATAATAGGTGTGTAAGCGGTTATAAAAAATTATAGTAATCGAAAAGTTAAGGAACTTGATTTTAAATACTAAGAATAGGAGGGTAAAAAAATATGCCAATAGGACTATTTAAGAAAATAACACAAAATAATTTAATGAAAATAGGCTCTCTGACAAATGTTGTGAAATCTAAATAGCGTCCATTGAATCATGTTAGCTCTATTATTTTTTGAATTGCTCTTAAATACTTAGCAATGATAAAAATACTCGGCGTTTTAAGTTTTCAACTTTGGGAACACCGTAGC
>JBDNGI010000431.1:0-9913 GCA_041689345.1 Halanaerobiales bacterium | reverse complement strand
GTTCCCACCGTAAACATAGGGCTGTCAAAATAACCGATGTTCTTATGACGGAAGAGGAAGGTGAAATTGATGAGTGATGACGGGAAAATTTTATCACAGGCAGAGATAGATGCATTAATGAATGGTTCAAATGATGATGAGCCTGATAACAGGTCGGTAGAAATGATAACAGAAGAGGAAAAGGATGTACTGGGCGAGATTGGAAATATTGCTATGGGCTCTGCTGCTACTGCTCTATACACCTTGCTTGATCAAAAGGTTGAGATTACTACACCCGTGGTAACAGTTTCTACTTTTGGAGAGATTATAGAAGAATATGCTAAACCCTGTGTATTAGTAAAAGTGGAGTATATTGCCGGTCTGGAGGGTGCCAATTTATTAATTATAAAAGATGAAGATGCTGCCATTATTGCTGATTTAATGATGGGTGGTGATGGTACAAACACCGACGGCAAACTTGACGAAATCAGAATTAGTGCTGTAGGTGAGGCGATGAATCAGATGATGGGTTCATCTGCAACGTCATTATCAAGTATTATAGATGAAATGGTGAATATTTCACCACCTGTATCCAAACACCTTAAATTAAATGAGGCTATTGGTGATGAGGATATTAATTTTCAAGATGATGATTTACTGGTAGAGACATCCTTTCAGCTTAAAATTGGTGATTTAATAGATAGTAGTTTCAAGCAGTTAGCACCACTGGAATTTACAAAAAAGTTAGTAGCTAGACTTACAAATGTAGATAGTGGAGGTTTAACAGCAAAGGATGAAATTTCTGATGAAAAAATAGAACAGGAAGAAGTAGCTGCAGAAGAGGCCTTAAATGAAGAACTGCAAACACAGACTGCTCCACAACAAGAGCAGAGAAAACAAGAAATTAATGATCAGGCTGCTAGTGCCAGAAATAATGTAGAACAGCAAAAAAGAGACGTGGCTGCTGCAGATAATACTAGTAGAGAAGATACCCATGACCCAGTAGGGGTACAGCGGGCTCAATTCCCTGATTTTGATCATGCTGCAACGGCAACACTGCCACAGAATATGGAACTAATACAAGATGTACCATTACAGGTGACAGTACGCCTAGGCAAAAGTAAGATGACTATTAAAGATATATTGGATCTTGGTGAAGGTTCCATTGTTGAGTTAGATAAATTAGCAGGTGAGCCTGTTGATTTGCTTGTAAATGGAAAACTTGTTGCCAAGGGAGAAGTAGTAGTAATCGATGAAAACTTTGGTTTTAGAGTAAAAGACATTATAAGTCCTATGGAGAGAATAAATAATATATAGAACCGTTCAACATATGTTCCTTCACTCAACTGCAACGCCTTAACTTCGTCCTGGAATATATGTTTCACTAAGGAAAAAACCTTTAGATTTTATTCAAATTTAAAGTAATATCGAATTAGTAAGGGGATTAAATATGAATTATAGTTGGGAATTTATAAAAATAGTAATATACTTAGCCCTGATCTTAGGTTTGATATATTTAATAGCCTATTTTATGAAGAATCGGATGATGACTCAAAATGGTAGATATATTAGGGTACTTGAACGGGTTTATATTTCTCCCAAAATAAGTTTATCTCTTATAAGAGCAAAGGATAGAGTATTGCTAATTAGTGTTGCAAATGATAATGTTAAACTGCTTGGAAGTTGGCCAGCAGATGAATTTGTAGAGACGGAAGTTCAGGATAGCAAAAACTTCAAAGATTATATTCAGGAATTTGTTAATAAACCGGCTTCCTACTTTAACGGGTGCGATGATAGTGATGAAAAATAAATCAATATATATGCTTATTGTATTGATGTTGTTTCTGACTATTTTCTCTGTATCTGCAAGTGCAGAAGAGTTTCAACTCCCCAATATTAATTTACAAATTGGTAATGATCAAGATGCTGGAGAAGGCGAAGGTCTTGTTGATTCTTTAAGAATTCTCTTACTTTTAACAGTCATTTCTTTAGCTCCATCACTTTTAATTATGGTAACTTCCTTTACCAGAATTATTATTGTTTTATCGCTTATAAGAAGCGCTCTAGCCACACAACGGATGCCACCGAATCAAGTCTTGATAGGTTTAGCCCTATTTATGACAGTATTCATAATGGCGCCTGTCTGGCAGACTATAAATACAGACGCCTTACAACCTTTTGTTAATCAGGAAATAGAAATTGATACTTTTTATCGACAAGCTGCAGAACCATTAAGGGAATTCATGTTCAACCAAACCCGGGAGAAGGATCTGGCATTATTTGTAGAGATGGCTAATGTTGAGCGACCTGACAATAGGGATGATATACCTTTATTTGTATTGATACCTGCATTTGTTATAAGTGAATTAAAGAGCGCTTTCCAAATTGGCTTTATGATATATCTGCCCTTTATTATGATAGATATGGTAGTAGCAAGTATACTGATGTCAATGGGTATGTTGATGTTACCGCCAGTTATGATTTCACTTCCATTTAAACTATTATTGTTTATACTTGTAGATGGATGGTATTTGTTAATAGAGACATTAATTAAGACTTTTGCTTGACTTATACACGATATTTAGATAATAAATTTTAATTCTTGAAATAGATAACTAAGACTTTGGGTTAGAATCATTTATAGTACAGTTATGTAATAGGGCATAATTGTAGATAATGCTAAGGAGGGTGAGCGGATGGATCAATCAGTGGTAATATCACTGGGAAGAGAAGGGCTATACACAGTAATTAAATTAATACTACCTGTATTGAGTCTAGGTCTATTAACCGGACTTTTAGTAGCAATCTTTCAAGCTACGACGCAGATTCAGGAACAAACCCTGGCTTTTATTCCTAAGATATTGGTTATTATGCTATCAATAGTATTTTTCGGACCCTGGATGCTTTCTACTATGGTTGATTTTGTTACAAATTTATTTCAGAGTATACCCCAATATATCGGATAGAGCAACACCATGTCACTTGTCATTTTTAAATTATCAATTATCATTTGTTAATAATTGTCATCTTTAAAGGGAGTTAATCTATGACTTTAGGAGATATATTAAGCAATTATACCTACCATTTTATACTTCTTTTATTTCGTTTTTCTGGTTTGTTTTTGATTACACCTATTTTTAGTAGTAGAATAATACCTTCCAGAATAAAGGTTGGTCTTTCTTTTATATTTGCCCTTATAACATTACCATTAATAACAGGTACCCATGCCTTGCCAGGACATGAGATGATGATTCTTATAGAGATTTTACGAGAACTTTTAATAGGGCTTGTAATTGGTTTTATGGCATATCTGCCTTTTGCAATTATACAATTGGCAGGGAGATTTATCGATATGAGGATGGGTTTTGCAATGGTAAATGTAGTAGACCCAATTCACGGAGATACCCTTCCTATGATGGGGCAGTTTAAAAATGTACTAGTAACCTTGCTTTTTTTAGCTATTAATGGTCATCATATAATGATTAAGGCTATTAGGCATAGTTTTGATATAATACCTTTAGGTGGAGCAGTTTTGACAAATCAAAGTATTGAAGTATTATTAAGGAGTACTGCCGACATATTTGTACTGGCCTTCAAGGCTGTGCTTCCAATAATGGCTACACTATTTATAGCAGATATAATACTTGGTTTTTTGGCCCGTACTATACCCCAGTTAAATATATTTGTAGTTGGTCTACCTTTAAAAATATTAGTGGGTTTTGTAATGCTTTTTTTATCAATTAGTATTATAATAAATTATACTGGTACTCTTTTTGCTGATATGTTTAAAAATATATATAGGATATTAGAGTTACTTAATTGAGAAAGTTTTAAAGGGGGGAGAATTAATGCCTGATAATCCTAGTGGAGAGAAAACAGAGAAACCGACCCCGCGGAAACTGCAGAAGGCCCGGGAAGAGGGACAAGTAGCTAAAAGTCAGGAATTAAACTCTGCCTTTACTTTGATGGCTAGTTTTTTTGTTTTATATTATATATTTACTAATTTTATACAGTCTTTGACAGGGAAAATGAGGAGTTTTCTTTCTTTCTCTAGTTTGCCTGAGATTACTCTAGACAATTCTTACACTATTTTAATCGATGTTTTTTTGTATATTGGGCGAACTGTGGCACCGGTTATGGTTGCTTCAGCTATTATTGGTGTTTTTATTAATTTTATACAGGTTGGACCTCGATTTGCAACAAAGGTTATACAACCTAAGTTTAATAAATTAAACCCTATTGAAGGGGCGAAACGTTTGGTTTCATTAAAATCTCTGATAGAATTAATAAAGTCACTTGCGAAAGCTACAGTTATTTCTTACCTGGCATATAGTCAATTACGGAAGGCCTGGCCTACATTAATAACACTAACTCAGCGTGGTTTAGAGCCGTCTTTAGTATTTACAGGTGAATTGATCTTCAAGATAGCGGTAAATATAATTATTTTCCTTGTTATTTTAGGTATTATCGATTATATCTACCAGCGCTGGGAGTTTATGCGTAATTTAAAGATGACAAAACAGGAGGTTAAGGAAGAGTATAAGGAGATGGAGGGTGATCCACAGGTTAAGTCTCAGAGGCGTCAGATACAGCGGGAGATGAGTATGAACAGGATGATTTCTTCTGTAGAAGATGCAGATGTAGTAATAACTAACCCTACTCATATTGCTGTTGCTCTTAAGTTTGACTTAGAAACAATGGAAGCACCTGTAGTACTCGCTAAGGGTGAGGGTTTTATTGCCCAAAAGATTAAGGAAGTAGCTGGAGAAAATAATATAGAGATAGTTGAAAATAAACCCCTTGCTAGGGCCCTTAATGCCTCTGCAGAGATTGGTGATGAAATCCCTGGTGATCTTTATCAGGCGGTTGCTGAAGTTTTGGCTTATATTTACAGGGATTCGGAGAAATTTTAAACAAAATTACGACCGGAACAATTATGTTTTTACCGCTTGCCACTCAATCGACGTCCATGTCTCTTTCGTTATGGGAAACAGACTTCTCGGCGTCACCTGAATCTTCGATTTTAAGCGCAGTGTAGATTCAGGAATGACCATATTCGATTAGGCCGTCATGCCTCCAGTCTGTTTCGACAGTCGCTAAAAAAACATAATTGTTCCTAGGTTTCATAGACATTTATACGGCAAACTATATAAGTATAATTATTTTGTATGTGAAGGAGTAAAATATCTAACTTTACCTGCAAATATAACCTTTAGAGAAAGGAGAGGAAAGATGGCTGCAACGGAAGAGAGTTTGATCAGTAAACAATTGAATGGTGGTAGTGATATTTTGTTTGCTTTGGCGATTGTTGGTATTGTTATTATGTTTATCATTCCAATGCCTACATTTTTATTGGATTTATTGCTTGCAGCTAATATTACCTTTTCTATGGTAATTATACTTGTTAGTATTTATGTTGTAGAGCCATTAGAGTTTTCTGTTTTCCCTTCTTTATTACTTTTTGCTACATTATTTCGATTAGGTCTTAATGTATCTACTACTCGCTTGATATTGGGGCAGGGTTATGCTGGTAGCATAATTACCAGTTTTGGTAATTTTGTTGTTGGTGGTAATTTTGTTGTTGGACTTATAATATTCCTTATTTTAATTGTTATTCAGTTTGTTGTTATTACAAAGGGTTCAGAGAGGGTTGCTGAGGTTGCTGCTCGTTTTACACTTGATGCTATGCCTGGTAAACAGATGAGTATAGATGCTGATCTTAATGCAGGTGCTATTGATGATATGACTGCAAAAGATATGAGAGAGAAAATACGTCAGGAAGCTGATTTCTATGGTGCTATGGATGGTGCCAGTAAATTCGTAAAAGGTGATGCTATTGCAGGCATTATAATTACTATTATTAATATTATTGGTGGACTAATAATCGGCTCTATGCAGCAAGGAATGCCGTTAGCGGAAGCTGCTCAGACTTATGCTTTGTTAACGGTAGGTGATGGACTGGTTAGTCAGATTCCAGCATTGCTGATTTCTACTGCCACCGGTCTGGTTGTTACTAGAGCGGCATCTTCTAATAATTTGGGGCAGGAAGTAAGTAAACAGCTATCGGCACAACCAAAGCCATTATTTATAGCTAGTGGTGTTTTAAGTATATTGGGTTTTATTCCTGGCCTTCCTACTGTTCCCTTTTTAATATTGGCTTTAGGGATTGGTGGGATTGCCTATCTTATTTCAAATGAAGCAACAACTGGTGAAGAAGAAATAGAAGAAACGGAAGAAGAACTTGCTGCTTCACAGAAAAGGCCTCAGGCTGAGGAGATAAATACCTTACTTAAAGTTGATCCAATGGAGGTGGAAGTGGGCTATAATTTAATATCACTGGTCTTGCCTGAGCAGGGTGGGGATTTTCTAGATAGAGTATCTATGATTAGGAGACAGACTGCTATAGAATTGGGAATGGTAATCCCACCTGTTAGAATACTGGACAACTTGCAATTAGAACCAAACATATATAGAATAAAGTTAAAGGGTGTAGAAATTAGTAGATATGAAATAATGTCTGACCATTACCTTGCAATGGACTCAGGTTTAACGACAAAGGAGTTAGATGGTACCGAGACAAAGGAACCCGCTTTTGGTACACCTGCCATCTGGATAAGGGAAGAGCAGAGAGATGATGCAGAGATGAATAACTATACGGTGGTTGATCCACCATCAGTTATGGCTACACACCTTACTGAGCTTATTCGTGAACACGCCTATGAGTTATTGGGCAGACAAGAAGTTAAGAATTTAATTGATAATATTAAAGAGGATTACCCTGCAGTTGTTGATGAATTACTACCTGACCTAATGACATTGGGTGAGATACAAAAGGTATTGCAGAACTTGCTCTGGGAAGGTATACCTATTAAAGATATGGTTACTATTCTGGAGACATTAGCTGATTATGCACCTAGAACTAAAGATGTACAATTACTTACAGAATATGTTCGGCAGGCATTAACGAGACAAATTACTAATTTATTTATAGAGGAAGATGGGAATCTGTATGTAGTTACCTTTGATCCACAATTAGAGGATACCTTGAGTCAAAATCTGGAGGCCTCTGATCAGGGTAATTATTTATCATTGGAGCCTGCTGTAACTCAGAAATTAATTCAGAATATAGCAGATCAAATTCAAAAACTATTACAACAGGGTTATCAACCTATATTGCTAACAGCACCTATGTTGCGGAGACCTATCAAAGAATTGACTTATCGTTCATTAAAAGAGCTTGTTACCCTTTCTTATAATGAACTTGATTCTCTGGCAAATATCCAGGTTTTGGGGACGGTGAATATTATTGAAGGTTAAAAAATACGTTGGCGCAACGATGCAAGATACAATTTTTAAAGTAAAGGTTGACCTAGGTTCTGATGCGATAATATTAAATACCAGGAAGTTTAAAAAAGGTTTTTTGGGCCTCTTTGGAAAGACACAAGTGGAGGTATTGGCAGCTCTAGAGGAAGAGAGAGAAGAAGACAAAAAAACCCTTGACGAAATTGGTAATTTGAAAAATATGATAAATGAACTCAATAAACAGTGGCAGGCAGATAGTTTTGCCAGGGATTTACCAAATCAATTAGGAATTATTTATCAACATTTGAATCTACAAGGAGTAAATAGTGAATTTAGAAAAGAGTTCATTACTAAGTTAAATAAAAGACATTATAATCAAGAGCAACTTTTCCAGATTGCAGAAAAGAACTTAGAAGAGTTTTTCTCAGATCCAATACCAATAAATACAGAGATACTCCCGCGAGTAGTTGCTTTTATAGGTCCAACAGGGGTTGGTAAAACTACGACAATTGCCAAGTTGGCTGCTCGATATACCCTGGATGAAAGTCAAAAGGTTGGTCTTATTACTGCAGATACATATAGGATTGCAGCCGTCCAGCAATTGAAAACATATAGTGATATAATAAATATCCCTCTGCATGTGGTTTATAATAAAGATGAACTGAAACAGGCACTTAAGGTGAAATTTGCTGACTTTGATATGGTGTTTATAGATACTGCAGGTAGTAGTTGGAATGATAAGATACAATTGGGTAGGTTAAAAAAACTGATTACCAAAGACCTTGTCGATGAGATACATCTTATTATAAGTATGAATATTAAGAGTTCTGATATAAACGGCATTATTGAACAGTTTTCTATCTTAAAACCCGATAAAATTGTATTATCCAAGCTAGACGAAACTATGACATATGGTGATATCATTAATATAAAATATAAAAATGATTTTCCTTATTCTTATATTACTTATGGTCAGGATGTACCAGATGATATCCAGGTTGCTGGTCCAACACTACTAGTAAAATATATAATGGGGGATTTACATGAATGATCAGGCTACTAAATTAAGAAAAAAAGTGCAGCAAAAAGCAAGTAATACCAGGATAGTTGCAGTTGCTAGTGGTAAGGGTGGAGTAGGTAAGAGTAATATTACAGTTAATCTAGGGCTGACTTTACAGGGAATGGGTAAAAGGGTTTTATTACTTGATGCCGATCTGGGAATGGCCAATCTTGACATCTTATTAGGATTAACTCCAAGGTATAATTTGAGTCATGTATTAAATGGAAAGTGTAAGTTTGAAGATGCTTTATTACATGGACCTGATGGCATTGATATATTACCAGGTACATCAGGGGAAGATTTAATAAATATAAGTTCTACAGAAGTCAAGAGATTAATTGAAGCATCTTCGCATATGGAGAGTAATTATGATATAATAATTATAGATATAGGGGCTGGTATACACTATAGTGTAACTAATTTTATAATGGCCTGTGATGAAGCTATGATTGTTTTAACTCCAGAGCCTACAGCTATAATGGATGCCTATAGTTTAGTTAAGTTTCTGGCAAATCAAAAATATAAAAATAAGGTTGGCTTGATAATAAATCAGACAAGTTCCCCAAAAGAGGGCAATGATGTAGCAAACCGGATGCAAAAGGTTATTACAGAATATTTGAAATTAGATATCGATATTATGGGTTACATACCTTATGATGAAGATGTAAGACAATCTGTAAAAGAACAAACTCCATTTATAATTGCCTATCCTAAAAGCAAGGCTGTAGGGGCATTAAAGGATGTAGCTGCTAAGATGTTAGATAGGGTTCAAAGTTCTGAATCTCGCGGCATGAAGGGTTTTATGTATAGGATAGTAGGTATTTTTAACCGCGACTGATCTAACTTCTATAAGGAGGATACAGGGTATGATAAAAGAACTTAAGGTTAATAAAAGAATAGATATTCTGGTAGAGAATGGGGACTATCAGGGTTCATACTTAAGTAAGGTGGCTGAGGTTAATAAAGATGACTTTAAAGTTACTGCTCCATTTAGTAAAGGGGAAATAGTACCTTTGAGAATGGATCAACCTGTTCAACTGTTTTGTACAGGTAATAGTGCTGCTTATACTTTTTTAGCTAAAGTAATTGGCAGGCAAATTAAACCTGTAGCCTTGTTAACATTAATAAAAACTAGTGAAGTTAAGCGTATACAACGCAGAGAATTTTTCAGATTGAAAGCAAAACGGAAAGTTGATTATAGGGTCATAAATGATGATAAGGGTGAAGAAGGTTTTAAGGATACAATGATTGTGGATATAAGTGCAGGTGGACTAAAATTAATAGTTGATGATAGTATGCCAACTGCTGGTATTCTTGAATTGATCATAGATATACCTGGCCTGGAAAATGTAATGTTGAAGGGTGAAATTGTAAACACTTATGATTTGCCTGATGGGAGTGCGATATCCGTTGAGTTCTTAGATATTAAGGCAAATCAACAAGATGCAATTATTACATGGTTATTTGATTATCAACGAGAATTACGTCAAAAGGGGTTGTTATAGGTGAAGTTACGTACATATACTTCCCTATTTATAGCTATTTCGGTTTACACGATAACTGTCATAATTG
>JBDNGI010000430.1:0-3085 GCA_041689345.1 Halanaerobiales bacterium | reverse complement strand
GTAAATTTTTCCATAAAATAACTCATATCGTCTCTTTTATTACCACCTAATAATACAGTGAGTTTATTATTAATAGATAATCTTTTGCTTAAATAATATAATGGGGCAATTCCCATTCCTCCACCTATTATTAAAATATTTTCATCATCTAAATCTATTTTGAAGCCTGTTCCCAGCGGCCCAATAATGTCAAGGACATCAGCTGATTTATATCGACTTAATATTTTTGTACCCTTACCTACCAGGCGATAAAGCAAAAATATACTGTTTGTATTTTTATTAATATCATGAATACTTAATGGCCTTCTCAGTAAAGGATCATAGTTTTCATTAGTGCTAAGTCTCAAGTTTAAAAATTGCCCCGGTTTTGTTATATTAATTAATTCTGCTGCTTCTAATTCTAATAAAAAATATTCATTAGTAATTTGAGTATTAGCCTTAATTTTAATTTTTGCCATAAGTTAATTCTCCTTTACTATCAAGATCATTATATACTATTTCTCCATCTACTATTGTCAAGGTTACTTTACCATTTAATATACTTCCCAGTAGTGGAGTATTCTTCCCTTTGGATTTTAACTTATTTTTTTCAACTTTCCAGCTAATTTCTGTATCAAAGACTATCATATCGGCTATTGAACCCTCCCTAATACCCTGATAATCAAGATCAAGTATTCTTGCAGGATTGCTGCCCATTAAGATAACCAGATCACTTAGTGTTATTATATCTTCAGAAATTAATTCAGTATAAAGAGAGGCAATTGCTGTTTCAATACCTGAGATACCAAAAGCCGCATAATCATATTCACCCAACTTATCTTCATAGGTGTGTGGAGCATGGTCTGTGGCGATTACATCAATGATACCATTCTTGACCCCTTCCCGTAATGCTTTTACATCTTCAATGCTTCGCAAAGGGGGATTTACCTTTGTATCTGGATTATATCCTTTAACAATACTATCATCAAAAATCAAATGATGTGGAGTCACCTCAGCAGTTACTCTGATACCTTTTCTTTTAGCTTCCCTTAACATTTCAACACCATGCTTGGTACTCAAATGAGCGATATGAAGATGTACACCAGTAAATTCTGCCAATAAGATATCTCTTGAAATCATAGCTTCCTCTGCAACCGATGGGATCGGTTTTAATCCCAATATTGTAGAATTATAACCCTCGTTCATTACCCCATCACCAACAAGGTTTTTATCTTCACAATGACTAATAATAGGGAGCTTAAAACTATCAGCATACTCCATAGCTCTTCGCATTATCTCTGAGTTCATCACAGGGTTTCCGTCATCTGATAAACCTCTCACCCCTGCTTCTTTCAAGAACCCAATCTCTGCTAATTCTTTTCCTTCACTATTTTTACTTATACTTCCTATAGGAATAACTTTAACTAAGGCCTGCTCTGCTTTAGATTTTATATATTCAACTGTTGATGGATTATCAGCTACAGGTTTCGTGTTCGGCATACAGGCTATGGTAGTAAACCCTCCTGCTGCTGCTGCTTCACAACCAGTACGTATGGTCTCTTTATCTTCATAACCAGGTTCTCTTAAGTGTACATGCATATCAATCAAGCCAGGCAGAAGGTATTTCTCTTTAAGATCGATAACTTTTAAATTACTTTGATTTTCAATCTTTATTAATTTACTTATCTTGCTTATCTGTTGATTAGATATTAAAAGATCATATATTCCAAATAAATTATTAACTGGGTCTACTATATTTGCATTTTTAATTAATATTTTCATTATCTAGATTCCTCCCTACCAGTAGATATAACAAGGCCATTCGAATTGCAACACCATTAGTGACCTGTTGAGTTATAACTGAATTTGGACCATCTGCAATTGCGCTGTCAATTTCTAATCCCCTATTCATAGGACCAGGATGCATTATCACCACATCATTTGCTAACTTATCAAATCGTTCTTGATTAATAGCATAAAATTGCCTATACTCTCTAATAGATGGAAATAAGCCTTTTGACTGTCTTTCCAGTTGTATTCTTAATATATTAACTACATTTGCACCCTCTAATGCCTTATCCAGATTAGTATATACCTTTACATTCATTTTTTGAATATCCCTTGGTATTAATGTAGCTGGTCCAACAACACGAACCTCTGCACCAAGTTTAGTTAATCCCCAGATATTAGAACGTGCCACCCTACTATGCATTATGTCCCCAACAATAACTACTTTCAATCCTTCAATATACCCAATTTTTTCTTTAATAGTATACATATCTAGTAATGCCTGTGTTGGATGAGCATGTGCACCATCACCTGCATTTAGTACACTAGCTTGAAGATTTTTTGATAAAAATTCTGCTGCACCAGCCACATTATGTCTAACAACAACAACATCAGCCCCCATCACTTCTAAAGTCCTAGCAGTATCATATAGTGTTTCACCTTTCACTACACTACTACTACTTTTAGCTATACTCATGACATCTGCGCTTAATCGTTTTGCGGCTAAATCAAAAGAAGAACGTGTTCTAGTACTAGGTTCAAAAAAAAGATTAACAATAGTTTTACCACGTAATGTAGGTATTTTTTTTACGCTCCTTGTAAAAATCTCCTTCATAGCTTCAGCAGTAGTTAATATCTCATTAATTTCCTCAGAACTTACATTATAAAGTCCTAGAAAATCTTTTCGGTTTAAAGCCATTTGGTATAACCTCCCCAAATTATATTTTAACATTTATGATATCTTTCTATCACTAACTGTAATACAAATTATTATTCCCAAAGCAAAATAGCTATAACCATCTACAATAAAGTGTGTTCTTAGTTTCCCTAAAGGATGACCTAAAGACCAGGCCCCTCGGGAGTTTTTTTGCACCCCAGGCACTCCCTATTTATATAGTACCTTACTAGAACAGTTTAAGGTTGCACTCTAACAGCACTCCCTATTTATATAGTACCTTACTAGAACTATTTAAGGTTGCACTCTAACAGTACTCCCTATTTATATAGAACCTTACTAGAACAGTTTAAGGTTGCACTCTAACAGTACTCCCTATTTATATAGAACCTTACTAGAACAGTTTAAGGTTGTCTTCCACTG
>JBDNGI010000429.1:0-11059 GCA_041689345.1 Halanaerobiales bacterium | reverse complement strand
GAATGGTTGTCATTAAACCTTTTTCAATAGCAAACTCCTCATTTAATATTTTAGCTACTGGAGCTAAACAGTTTGTAGTACAAGAAGCCATTGAAATTATATTATGTTTTGCTGGGTCATAAGCTTCTTGATTAACACCCATTACAAGAGTAATATCTTCATTTGAAGCAGGAGCAGAGATTAATACTTTCTTTGCACCAGCATCTAAATGCTTTTTAGCTGCATTACCATCTGTAAAGAACCCTGTAGATTCAATAACTATATCTACATCAAGATCTCCCCATGGTAAGTCTGCAGGATCTTTTTCTACATAAACCTTAATTTTCTTTCCATCTACTACTACACTATCGTCAGTAAAATCAACATCAGCATCAAATACACCGAAGTTGGAGTCATATTTTAATAAATATGCCAACACCTCTGGATCAGTCAAGTCATTAAAAGCAACAAATTCAACATCAGGGTTTTGATAGTATCCCCTAAAAGCCCTACGTCCAATAGCACCAAAACCATTAATAGCAATCTTTACAGTCATCTTATCTTCCTCCAGTTAATTTTTTTGCCCAAACAGGCAATTATTTTCAGTACAAAATGTACTTAGTAAACAAATTTTTAATACTTAGTAAACAACTTTTTAATAAAAATTAAAAACTATACTATTTTTATACAATATACTTTAAAGCTTCCTCAAAATTAATATCCTAACCATGAAAAATCTATAAATTAAACTTAGTTAACTCAACAATACAATGCATTATGCCCTGTCATCACCCCCCTTAAAAGTAATTATCTCTCTAGCTGTTAATTCATCAGTAATAAGTAGGTCATGATATTTAGGTGATACAACAGATAATATTGCTCTAGCCTTAGCCGGAGCTCCAGCTACTACTATGACTTTATCAATCTTCTGCAAGTCCTCCAAATGAAGACCTACACTTGTTGTGGTGTAGACTATTTGACCTTTTTCATTAAAATAATAACCCAAAGCCTCAGCAACAGCCCCATTTTTCATAAGTTCATCTATCTGATTCTTAGACATATCCCTTCTACCGGCCATAACTTCTGCACTACCAACACCATGTAGTAATATATTGGTGTTTTTCAAACTCTTCAAGACTCGCTGAATAGAGGGTTCAGCTATGATTCTATCCACATTTTCTTCCCTTATTGAATCTGGTATATGTAATAACTGATACTTACCGCCTAACTTCTTGGCAATAGTTGAGGCTATAGTATTTGCTTGAATCTCAACCTCTTCACCCAATCCCCCACGTCCTGGTATAACTGTAACATTCAAGGGCTTATCTCTCTCCTGCATAGCATGGGCAACTTGAGCAAGGGTAAAACCACCTGTAACTGCTAATATATCCCCATCTTTAAGCATCTTCTTCAGCAAACGAGCCGTAAAACGACCAATCTCCTGTACAATAGTAGAATGCTCCATATTTCCAGGTACTATGAATACATCATCCAACCCTAAAAATTCCTTGACTTGTTTTCCCAGTATTTTTATACCTTTTACCTCTATTATGTACTTATCTAATTCAGGTAAAAATCTTAAACCAGTTTCAGTAATTACCGCTCCAGCCCTAGAAATATTTATTAATCCTCTTCTATGTAAAAAATCTAACTCTTTTCTAACTGTTCTTTCACTCAAGTTTATTTTTTCTGCTAAAACCCTCCGGCCAATCGGTTGATTATAATAAATATTACGAAGTATAGTATACCGATTTTCGGCTTTAGATATTAATTCAGGTACTATTTTTTCCTGAATCCTAAAAAGGTATTCCACATTCACACTCCCTTTATGGCGGGTTCGTTTTTGTCCCGTTGGAACAAATGTGTCCCGACAAACAAAAAAATATAATCTAATATTAACTATTCCTCTTACCATTATTCTATATTCTATATATATTCTATATTCTATATTCTATATTCTATATTCTATATTCTATATTCTATATTCTATATTCTATATCTCTCTATAAATTCCTCTTTTTTTTTATTTTTTATCTTAGATTATCGGCAATTTTCTTTATTCGGCGTATTCTATGGTTAACTCCTGATTTACTTAAGTTTGGTATAAGTAAATTTCCTAATTCCTTCAGACTAGCATATGGGTTTTCTTTCCTTAATATGGCTATCTCTCTTAAACCCTTTGAAAGTGACTTCAAACCCTTTTTCCTTTCGATTAGTTCAATATCTTCCAATTGTAACATAGCCGCTTCAACGGTTTTATCCAGATTGGCAGTTTCAAAGTTTACTTTTCTATTAGTATCATTTCTAAGACTTTTCATTATATATTTATCTTCCATCTTAAGTAGTGCCTTATGTGCACCTATTATATTTAAGATAGTAGTTATATCTTCAAAGTTTTTCAAATATACTATATGTTTGTTATTATGTTCGGTCAAATGTCCTTCAATATTAAACATAGCCAATAATTTAATTAAATCCTCAGCGAAACTTATGTGTTCACACCTAAATTCCAGATGATATTCGCTATTAGGCTTATTAACTGATCCCCCACCAAGAAAAGCGCCTCTTATATAAGCACGCTGGCAGCTACGGTTATTTATGAATTCTTCTTTTATTTTAAAAATTAAATTTCTGTCCACATCCAATAAACCTAAAGCAAATAAAAAATCATCTAAACCAGGTTGAGGGGCAAGATATAACTCATAAATATTATGTTTAATATGAAAGTGAGTATCTTTCCTAACCATTATCTGCATATCTAGATTAAACCGGGTTTTTATTAGGGAGTATACTCTTCTAGCCAAATCCCCTAAATAAATTTTTATTCTTAAAGCTAAGCTTTTATTAATAATTTGAATAGAACCGTCCATTCTTATTAAGGCGGCGAGTTCGGGAATCTCTTCTCCCTTTATCCTGGCAATTTCATGCTTTACTTCTGCTGTGAAAGACACCTAAAATCACCTACTCCCTACAATATTAAATATTATTTCCGCAAGTTCATCTGGGTCATGCCGAATATACCCCTGTTCAGACAATAAGTTCTCCTCTATTATATTTATACCCATTTCCCTTATTTCCTTTTTGTCAACACTGACCCAAAAAGCACCTTCTTCTTTATATTTTAGAATAAGGTCTTCAGAACCCTCTTCTTTATTTACAATTACATAGTTAAATAAACCTCCACCACCACTATGTTTATTAATGGCTTTAATATGATCACTAACAGAATATCCTGTGGTCTCACCTGCTTGTGTCATCACATTTGTTACATAGATTTTCACTGCACTACTTTTTCTAATCTCCTCAGCTATTCCTTCAACCAATAAATTAGGAATAATACTAGTATATAGACTACCAGGTCCAACTATAATAACCTCAGCCTCTTTAATTGCCTCTAAAGCATCAGACGTCGGTTGACAGGAGCTTGGTTTTAGAAATACCTCTTCAATCTCTTTGTCAAAATTAGGTATAACAGACTCCCCCATCTTCACCGATTTATCTGTATAAATTGCACCTAAATAAACATTCTCATTAGTGGCAGGTAGCACTTTACCCCTGATAGCTAAAACCTTACTTGATTCTTTGATTGCTTCCTCAAAATCACCCAATATTTCAGTTAACGATGCTATAAATAGATTCCCAAAACTATGACCTTCTAAATGGCCTTCAGAACTAAATCGATATTGGAATAATTCCTGCATCAAGGGCTCTGTATCAGCTAAAGCCACCAGACAATTTCTAATATCTCCAGGTGGCAACATACCCAATTCGTCTCTTAACTTACCAGAACTGCCTCCATCATCTGCAACTGTAACTATCGCTGTTATATTACTACTATATTTCTTTAAACCCCTAAGGATATTTGATAAACCAGTTCCTCCACCCATAGCAACAACGCGAGGACCTTTTTCTAATACCTTTTTTTGATATAATTTATCAACAATTTCATGTGATTCTAGTTGATAAAACCTCCTTAAAGCACTACGCAGTGAATAATTAATTGCTATTAAACCGGCCAATATTAAGATAATTGCAATTACTATATCAATACCATATGACATACGTCCCAGTAAAGGTGAGAAAAACTGAATAATCTTACTCTCTAATTGACTTATTACTTGAAAATCAATCAGTATAGATAAACCAGCACTTATTAGAACAAGTGCCAGTGTTAATAAAAGGACCCACCTTTTTATACCAATACCAGGATATAATAATTTCTTTATTTTAAATTTCATAAATTATCCTTCTCCAGTTTTCTTTATCCCCAACTGCTACTATTTATTCCATTTTATGATTACAAGTAACAATTAGTTCCAGGATTTGTTCCTAGCGGCTAAGTTTCAGCGGAAAATAAAGACTAGCTCTGAATTTATCTCAAAGTTGTTACTAGACCCTTACTTATGAATATCTTTATGTTCCACTATTACTCTATATCCCTTTTTTAGGAGATAATCTTTCAATCTAATGGCTGTTGTTACAGAACGGTGTTTACCCCCTGTACAACCAATAGCCAACATCAAATGACTTTTTCCTTCTTTCTTATATTCGGGTAATAAAAACTCTATAAAATCAAAGAATTTCTTGTAAAATTTCCCGGTTATCGGCCATTTAAGAATATAATCCTGAACCAGATCCTCTTCACCTGTATGTTCCTTAAGAGAACTAACATAATAGGGATTTGGGAGAAACCTTACATCAAATACCATGTCAGCATCCATGGGTATCCCATATTTATAACCAAATGAAATTATTGATACAGACATTGAATTTTTATCTATCTTATGAAAGGAATAAATATGTTTTAGTTCATTATATAATTCCTTTTTTGCCAATTTTGATGTATCTATTATTTTATTGGCTTTACCTCGTATTTCTTCCAACAGACCTCTTTCTTTTAAAATAGCATCTAAAATCCGTCCTTCTATATCAAGGGGATGTTTTCTGCGAGTTTCCTTATAGCGCCTAATTAAAGATTCATCAGAAGCCTCAAGAAAGAGTATCTCATAATTTAGACCTTTTTTATCTAATTCAGATAATTCTCCAAAAAGGGCATTGAAAAACTCCCTCCCCCTTATATCTATAACTATAGCTATTTTTTTAAGTTCTGAATGCCTGCATAACTCAGCAAATTTATTTAAAAAATTTGGGGGTAGATTATCAATACAGAAATAGCCCATATCTTCAAAAAAATCAAGAGCAACAGACTTTCCAGCTCCGGACATTCCAGTAATTATTAAAAATTCCATGATTAGACTCCTCTCCAAAGCCCCTTAAAACAACTGCTAATTAGTATAATATATATTACTACACTTTAGATAAAAAGATCATAACTCTAAATTTATATAATGCTTATCCTTATTTTATAATAAATAATAACAAAAGTAAACCCAACTAAGCAAGACTATTTTTACAAACAGCCCACGCTAAATTGTCTGCCAAATAACAACTACTATAATTATATTCAACTATTAATAATAAAATATCATAATTATTTTACACGTGTACCGGTAATTTATTTTCTAATATCTTGAAACTGGCAGGTAAAGTACCTACAGATTCTCCATCTAGCTCAAGTTCTGATATTTCATCATCTTCACTTTGCATGATTATATGCTTGCCATTAATTGACTCCACTAAAGGATGACTTAAATGAGTACCTTTATAAGCCCTGATAAGATTTATAATTATTTGCAGTTTGTTGAAATTCTTTAGTAATACAATATTCAAAATACCACTCTCCAGATCAGCTTCAGGTGCAATCTGTATTCCACCACCAAAATATTTACCATTAGCAATCATCACACTATTAAGATACTGATTACATCTTTCCTCTTGATCAACTAATACCCTAATCTTTTTATTTTTATGACTATATAAAGTACGTAAAATACCCAGTAGAAATGTTAAAAAACCTCCCAGTATTTTTGAACTTTCATTAACTAATTTTGCTGTAGCAGCACCAATCCCAGTGTCAGCAAGATTGACAAAAAGCCGCTCCTCTTCTATTCCCTGATGATTCCGGAAAGATACCTGACCGAGATCTAATAATTTCACTTGATTTCGATTAATTATATTTACAATATCCTCAACCTTATTGCTAATACCCAGACTCCTGATATAATCACAACCTGTCCCCTGGGAGAATATTATTAAATTTACATCATCATTAATTAGCCTATCGCCTTTATATATACCATTAACTACTTCATTTATTGTTCCATCTCCACCTACAGCCATTATCTTTCGATAACCCTCAGCCACTACACTTCGGGTCAATTCTATTGCATGGCCCTGATATTCAGTAAATCTTTTTTCAATCTTTATTCCCTGTTTCAAGAAATATTTTTCATATACAGGCCAGGCTTTAGCTGTTTTCCCATTTGCTGATACAGGATTTATAATCGCCATTCTCTTCTGCTGCATAGTAATCATAACCTTTCTTCATTATCTCAACGTGATACTAAGGTCCCAGATCCTAATCTTTAGCTCATCCTTTAGGACTTCTATACATTAGGTGTAAGTACCACTAATTTTTTTCTCAGTACTTAGTTATAATTCTACTAAATATACTATAACTCCTGCTAATTTGTCATAATAATAATCATAAAGAAAGACCTTGATTTACAAGTTAATTAATAATAGAAAATTTTCCTACAAAAAAGTAGGAATTCTTTTGTTTATAACGAATTTATATAATAGTGAAGTTAAAAAAGAGGAAAAGGGTGGTTTTATCAATTTTTTAAAAAAGTTTAAATTTAAAATAATACTAGTGAGGATTTTTAGAGTGTTATTAATAGGGGCTATTATAGTTGATATAATTTCTTTTAACTGGTTGAATTTATTTAATGCTACTCTCGCTTTATTAGTTACATATATGCCGAATTTTTTATCTAAAAAGCATCTATTATACATACCTTCTGATATCCAGGTGATTATTATCACCTTTGTTTTTGCTTCATTGTATCTTGGTGAAATGAGGGCTTTTTATTATCGTTTCTGGTGGTGGGATACAATGTTACATACCTTTTCAAGTATAATATTAGGATTTATAGGCTTTATCTTAATATATTTTTTAAATCATGAGGAGGATATTGACCTATTATTAAGCCCATTATTTATAGCTATATTTGCCTTTAATTTTGCTGTAAGCATTGGTGTTGTCTGGGAAATATTTGAGTTTTCTATGGATAGCTTTTTTGCTTTAAATATGCAGAAAACAGGATTAGTGGATACTATGTGGGATTTAATAGCTGACTGTGTTGGTGGAGGTATTGCAGCCTATTTCGGATATAATTATTTAAAAAGAGGACTTCCTTCTTACTTTGAAAAAGCTGCCCGGAAGGTTCTGATAAGTAATAGTCAGTTTTTTGATTAATCGATAAAAAAGTAACAAAAGAATCAGTGTGTTCGAAAAGTATTATTTTAGGTGATTATATTTCCCGGAAGACATTTAATGAAAGGAATTATAATCTCCGAAGTATAAGTAGTGACTTTTCGAACACGCATTTTAATATCAATTTTTAATTTCAAAAAGATTTCCATGTATTAGTGATCACAGATGTTTTCCTCAGTTACTAGCTTACCACTCAAATATTCTTCTACAACCCCATCCAATGATCCAGCGGCACCTGTAATTACTTCAATATCATTTTGCTTAAACAGATTAATAGCCCTTGTACCCATGCCACCAGCTATTATAGAATCTACCCCTAATTCATTTAAAAAACCAGGCAAAAAATCAGGCCTATGTCCTGGGTTATCTACAAACTTCCTTTCGTTTATATCCACACCTTCAACCCCAAGAATAAAAAATTGTGGACAATGTCCAAAATGCTGTGAAACCTCTTTCCCGTCAGTTGGTATTGCAATATTCTTCATAATATCTACCTCCATTTTATTTTTTTTGTTAATACAACTTTCTTAGTTCTTATGTTTCCAGGTTAGCCATTTTCTAAATGAACATTATAAAAAGCTCCCATCCCGCATGGAAGGCTATAAATGGTTAACAAAATTGTGTCTGAACGTAGCGAAGCGAAGTGAGTTTATTTTGTTATTTATAGACTGGAAGAGGAATGGGAAATTAGCTTTTTTCAGTAAATGAAGTTATGGCTAACCTGGCTTTATGCATATATTTCAACTCGGAAAGTGTGTAAATTAATGCTTACTTTTCTCCAATGATTTTAGATAACTGTTTCCAAATTAACTTAATTTCATTAGCAACTTTACTTTCAGGTTCTTCTTTAACCAACAACTTTCCTTCCCTTAATACATGGTTTACTAAAGAGGAAAAAGAAATCCTCCCTATTACTTCAGTACTATTATCCTCACAGTATTGCTCAATATCATAAGAGATATCTTCATTCAAATCATATTTATTTATCACAACAAATGTAGTAATATCAAAAAGCCTTGTTAATTCTAAAATTCTTTTCAAATCTGACAACCCAGACAATGTTGGCTCAGTCACAATCAAACTATAATCTGCCCCTTTTAGAGACGCAACTACTGGGCATCCAATACCAGGTGACCCATCAATTAAAATAATATTTTTATCTTCCTTCTCAGCTATTTCATCTGACAAATCCCTGACTCTACTAACCAATTTCCCGGAGTTTTCTCCACCTGCATTAAGACGAGCATGTACCATGGGACCATAATCTGTCTGGGAAATATATATATGTCCTGTCTCCTGCTCTTCCAGGCTAAGGGCTTTTGTAGGACACATAGCAACACAAACACCACAACCATCACACTTTATTGAATTAATCTCAAATCCTGATGTCACAGCATTAAACCTACAAACCTCCAAACAAACACCACAAGATGTACATCTATTTTGATCCTTAATGGCTATTTTAGCACTCTTAAACAACCTGTCATCCATTATCTCTGGTTGTAATAGAAGATACATGTTAGGTGCATCTACATCACAATCAGCCAATACTAAATTATCCACTAAAGCAGCTAGATTTGAAACCACAGTAGTCTTTCCTGTTCCGCCCTTACCACTTATTACAGTGATTTTCTTCAACTGAGTTCCTCCTCTATCCCTTTATACATAATTACAAACTGCTCTTTCCAGCTTGTCATTTCTTCAATAAAGGGGATGCCTGTAGAATATAGCTGGGCAATTTTCCTCATAAAGGGAATTTTCATTAATATTTTAATTCCTTCTTTTTTACAATATTTTTCAATTATGTCATCATACCCTTCTTCAGACCTATTAATGATTACAGCAAAGGGTTTCTTAATATCTCTCACTACTTCAACTGCCATCTGCAGATCATTAAGTCCAAAAGGAGTAGGTTCTGTTACTAATATACAAAAATCACTATCAATAGCTGCTTCTATTGTGGGGCAAGTAGTGCCTGGCTGTGCATCTATAATTACATTTTTATTAGGATCAATGTGTTTTTTTAATTGCTCAATTACCGGTATTGAGCTTTCTTCTCCAATATTCAATTCCCCCTGCCAAAATTCAAGAATATTATCAGCATGATCCCATTTTATACTTCCTATCGTTTTTTCTTGCTCACTTATAGCCCCTTCAGGACATATCCTGGCACAGCCACCACAACTATGACATATCTCTGGATATACTAATACATTATCTAGCATAATAGCCAGGGCATTATATTGACAAAAATCAATACATTTACGGCAGGAAGTACATTTGTCATTGTTAATTACAGGGATTAATCTATTTACATCCTCATATTCTTCAGTAAAGTCAGGTTTAATAAAGATATAGGAATCTGGTTCTTCTACATCAGCATCCAACAATTGTGCATTATCTATTGACAGGGCCAGATTAGTAGATACAGTAGTCTTTCCTGTTCCGCCCTTTCCACTTAGTACTGTAATTACCATAATCTTACCTACCTTATGCCTACATGGCCACTATTAGTTGCATTGCTTAATTGCTTTAAATTGCCTTTATTGTATTCCTCTACTACTTCAGCAAGAGTTCCACTATTAGAGGCGTATAACCTTATATTAGCTGCATTTAATCCATTAAAGGCTTTAGGTCCAAAATTACCTGAGATTACTACTTCTACTTTCTGATCAGCCACCAACTGAGCAGCCCCAACCCCTGCCCCGCTTGAAGCCTCAGCAGCCGAATTATCAATAAAATTCACATCCATACTCTCTGTATCAACTATCACAAAGTAATTAGCCCTACCAAATCTTGGATCAAGCTCTGATTCTATTCCTGAGTTATTTTTTGCTGTAACTATAATCTTCATTATAATATCAACCCCTTAATAAGTAATTTCCTAAAAAACTATCTTTCTGTCTTCACAACTTGCTTCCATTCCAATCCAAATATCTTAGTAATTTAAAATACTTAACAGGATCTAAAACCACTCTGTTTCATTGACATCATTATAGAAAAGGAATTTTAGCCATGTCTATTTCACCATCGCTATTAACATATTCTTCATCTTCTATTAAATTGTATAGCTATATTATAATAGTATTATGAACATATGCCAATAAATTATTCCAATAATATTTTTCTGATTGTCTCTTGATCATCACTTCCCATTCTACTAGCCTCAAGCACCTGCCTATATATACATGGAATACAATCATATTCTATCTGCATCTAACTACCTCCACCAAGTAATACATTTAAATCAACAGCATTAATAACATATATCAACTCTAAAGCCTACCTATTAAAAGAGGTAGGCTTTAAAATTATAATCACTCAGTATTGTTATCCTCTAACTTGCCTATTTGGTCTTTAACATGATTTAATTCATCTTCTAAAGACCTGGCCGTTTCCTTCAGATAAGCAACATCACTTTCCCTATTTTCTGGTCCATTATTATAAAATGGTGCTGAATAAGGATAGTTTCCATTACCTCTTCTCAAACCTCTAGCAAATCCTCTTCGATTTCCCAATCCTCTACCATAAACAGGGCCAGCAGGGACTTGATTACTAGCACAATAACCTAACCTTCTTCCTGTAAGTGGTCCATTTCCGACTGGACCAGTTCTATCTCCACCTGGCATAAAATCCACCTCCTTTTTTGTCATATGTTCATTACAACTCTATTATAACCCTATT
>JBDNGI010000428.1:0-2677 GCA_041689345.1 Halanaerobiales bacterium | reverse complement strand
TGATAGTCAAAAGCACTACCATATACTATACTAAAAATAATGGAAATAGTACCCAAAACCACACCACCCTGAAATCCACCACCAGGTGATAAATGTCCATGAGTAATTACATATAAGGCATATAAAAATACAAAGGGAGTCAAAATACCAAAAGTCCTTTTAACAATAAAGGATAAGCCCTTTGAAGACACAGGTAGTCTTTTAAAAGATAGTGTAAGAACAATTGCACTAACTGCAGCAAAAATAACTGTACTCTCACCTAAAGAATCAAAACCTCGATAATCATATAGAATAGCAGTCACCAGGTTTAGTGAACCTGTCTCTTTAACTCCATTATTAATAATATGTTCAGCAGTACTATTAGCAACTATCTCTTGAATTGGTACATGATAAAAATTTAAGAAGAGAAAAACAGATAATAAAGACAAAACCACTATAACATGAAATTCTTTCTTCTTAATTAGATAAAAAAAATTTTCTTTATTTATATTCTTTTTATTAATAAAGGCATGAATAGCTTTCACCCTACTTTTCCTCCTCAGAAATATAGTGTGTTTTTCCTGATCTCACCTGGCTAATAGCTGTCATGAAAATAACAGTATTCAAGCCAGCACCTATCACTGCCTCAGCTAGAGCTACATCAGGGGCTTTATATATTAAATAAAGGGCAGTAAGAGCAACAGAAAAAACTGAAAGACATATAATAGAAATCAATTCTTCATTAAATATAACCGCTAAAAATGCCGAAATTAACAGCAGTAAAATTAATAAATATTCCAGTATTATCATTTCTCCTCTTCATCCCTTTCCAAAAATTTCGAGTATTCATCAATAGTTTTCACTTTCGGTAAAGCAATTTTCTTCTTATAGGAAGACCTGGCAATTGCGTGAGTAGCCATAGGGTTGGAAGCCAAAAAAAATAAACTTATCATTAAAATCTTGAGACTCAAATAGAATTCCCAGACATATATCGCTATTCCCATTGTCAACAAAACTGCACTAATTGTTAACACAACAGCTGCAGCATGAATTCGAGTATAAACATAAGGAAATCGAATTAACCCTATTACTGTAAAGATAGCAAAAATACCACCAGCTGCCATAAACAAATATGCTATCAATTCTCTAATAATCATTATTTATACAACTCCCTATGTTCAAAATACTTAGAGAAGATTAAAATATCAACAAAAAGTAAGACAGCATAGCCCAGTACAATATCCACCAATAATGCCATATCATAATATAAACCTATTAACAGCATTACTATAGACATAAAAATACCAATTGTATCAGCAGCAACCAATCTATCAGTTATAGTTGGCCCTACAATCAATCTATAAAGTGTTATAATTGACAATATAGCAAAAAAAATCGCCATAAATAAAATCATTTAAAGATCACATCCAGCCAATTCTCAAATTTTTGAATAATTTCTTTCCCGGCATCAGTTTCTTCTTTATTTTTAACATCAATCCAATGTATATAATAAGCACGTTCAGACTTATCAAAATCAAGTGTTAGAGTGCCAGGTGTTAAGGTAATTAAATTTGCTAAAATGGTAATCGCTGTAACATTAGTTAATTTAGTTTTTACTTTAATAATACCTGGGGAAAATGAAATGTCTTTCTTAAATATATAACTGGATACTTGTATTGCTGACTTAATTGCTTCGTAAAAAAATACAGGAATAAACATGATAACCAAGAATATTTTATATAAAGATTTCAGTAGATTAAATTTACGATTAGAAGATCTAAAAAGCATTTCACCAAAAAGGGTTGTAGTTAATAATGAAGCAATTATACCTACCAATACGACATCAGCTGATATTCTTCCAGCAAAAATTATCCAGACTATAAATATTAATATAAAGGCTGATATTCTTTGTCTCATAATCTATTCTCCCTAAAGAACAATTTTTAAAATTCCTATTTGTACTTTAAATATTTGATGATATATATAAATTATTATCATATAAAGATTAACATAAAAACTTAAGTAAATCAATAAAAATTATATATCATATTATCCAGGAAACCTGCGTATATTTATACTGTTAGTCATTGTGGTCATTAATTGTTTGGGGGATTACTATGATTTTATTAATTTCATTAAAAAAAGTCACAATAATAATAATTGCTATTACCTTAATAATCTTATTAGGTTTTAGTGTCTACTATAAATACTATTACAGCCAAAACTCTATAATATACGTAGACGACTTGCAGCATGATATGTTAACAATGAAGATCCAGGAGATCTTTAATATCAGAAATAGATCGATACTTAAAAAAAATAATGGTAATATAAAGAGCCTATATAACCACAATCTCAGAAATAGCCGTTGGGCCTGTGAACATGCACTAAAAAAAATGAATTACTTACATTCCTGGTCAGCTAAACAGGGGATTACATTCAAAAACATTAATTCTTTAGGTACTGTCAGGTATGTTAAAAAGAAAGGGGATGGATTTTCGGCAAATTTATTAGTTTCAACAGAATACTTTTATTCATATCAAGACTCTTTACAAAAAATCAACTCTTTTCGAATAGGAACATACCACTCTCTTGACTTAATGCCTACCCCTAATCTTACAAATAAAGAATCAACATCTTCACCTGATTCACTAACCATGGACCACAGTCTGCAAATCACACGAGAATGGTATACAGA
>JBDNGI010000427.1:0-2228 GCA_041689345.1 Halanaerobiales bacterium | reverse complement strand
GTATTTTAATAAAGTAGAGAAAAAAAAGAGCATAGTATTTATGATCTCTGATTTTCTTGACGAAGATTATGAAAAAGAACTAAAAATAACTGATAAAAAGCATGATCTGGTTCTGGTCAGGATTATTGATCCTTCTGAGCGAAAATTACCTGCTGGGGCTATTTTTTCTTTTGAAGATCTAGAGACAGGAGAAACGATTGTTTTAGATAATCTAAAACAAGAGAGACATTTAAATCTGGTGAAAAACCTACCGGCCAGAAATCTAATTAATATCTATACTGATCAAGATTATGTCAAAGCCTTAAAGTATTTCTTTAAAAGGAGAGGCTAAGAATGAAGGAGAATAACTTATATAAAATCTGGATAGTTGTATTTATAATAGTCCTCTTATTATCTGGTCTGGTTACTGCAGAAGAGCGGGATATCTACATTGGTGATCTGTTTACCCTCAAGGTTACTTCTGACAGTTATACTCTTGAAGATCTACAAAAAAAGTTTAGTGATTTTGAAATTGTTGATAGTAAAAAAATTGCTGGAAGTGACGAACTTGACACCGGATATGAATTGACAGTGAGAACGTTTGAATCAGGGGAATATAGCATTTTATTAGGGGATAAGAAAATAGAGATAGTGGTTAGTTCTACATTGGAAAATAATGAAAGGGATAGTATTTTTAGCGGTGAGCTTAGTCCACTGAAGTCATCCTATAGCTCTATCTGGTTTTATCTTTTTTATGGTTTAATTATTGTATTAGCAATTATATTTATTATTTTAATCTGGCAGTATATAAAAAACAAACAAAAAGAAGATGAGAATTCCTATCAACGGTTTATCAGCAAGATGGCTGTTATTGAAATTACTAAAGATGATTATTTTGTAGAATTGACCTTTATCTTTAAAGAATACCTGGAAAATACTTTTGGCTATCAAATTCGAGGTAAAACTTCTGGAGAGATCATCGATGAGATTAAGGATATACCAGAGTTAGAAGAAAAGCTTAGTGAAATTCAGACATGGCTTCGTCTGGCTGATTACTATAAATATACTGAGGCTGTTGCCACAGCGGATATAAAAGAAAAGCAGCAACTCAAGTTAAAGGATCTGGCAGCTGATATTGAAGGGATAATCCAAGTAAATGAGGGATAAAAATGTTTAAATTTCTGAACTGGTATTTTCTATTGTTAATACCTGTCATCATTTATCTATTTTTATACAAAAAGAATAAATCAAATTTGAAATTTTCCAGTGTTAAATTACTCAAAGCGGCAGGTTTCAAAGAAACTATTAAGCACAAACTGGGTAAATACCTAATCATAATTGGGTTAATATTACTCTGTATCGCTTTAGCACGGCCGCAATTGTTGGAGAGGAATGTTAGACTAGATAGAGAGGGTATCGATATTGCCCTGGTTCTTGATGTTTCCGGCTCAATGAACTCTGTTGATTTTGAACCAAGTCGTCTGGAAGTGGCCCGAGAAACCATTGATAATTTCATTCAGGAACGGATACAGGACCGATTATCTTTAATTATTTTTGGAGGAACAGCCTATACCAGGATTCCCTTGACTCTTGACCATAATATTATCAGGAAGTCATTACAGGAAGTTGATACAAGCTCTGTAAATCAGGAAGGGACAGCTATTGGCATGGGTATCTCAGTAGCATTAAATAGATTGAAAAAGAGTGATGCTGAGTCAAAAGTATTGATATTGATTACTGATGGGGAAAACAACGCTGGTGCTATTAATCCGCGGACTGCTACAGAGTTGGCCCGGGAGATGGATGTCAAGATCTATACTATCGGAGTTGGTACTGATCAAACAATTATCCCTGTACAGTTCATGGGTCAGACCAGGTATCAGAAGTATGAGGGCGGCTTTGATGAAGAATTGTTACAGGATATTGCTAATAAGACTGCTGGTAAGTACTATCGTGCTAAAAATCCTAATGCCCTGGCCAGTATCTTTGCTGAGATAAATAAACTAGAGAAGACCAGTTTTGAAGGCGATAATTTTAAACAATATATAGAATTGGCCTTTTTATTAATACAGATAGGGTTAATACTGATATTAGTTGGTGTTTTTTTCGACCGCTATTATTATATACGCATACCATAAGGTTAAAAAATTTGCCTCTTCGCTATTTTGTGTGGATTTCTTCTATTCTTTCTGTTAATATAATTAAAACTATTCATTTCAATCTCCAATTATGGTATACTTTACCTATAC
>JBDNGI010000426.1:0-4971 GCA_041689345.1 Halanaerobiales bacterium | reverse complement strand
TACCACTGACACTGATTCTTAGACCATTCAACTTTAATACACTGGCAACAAGGGCCTATGAATATGCTAATGATGAGATGATACATGAGGCCTCCTTATCATCTTTAATCTTAATAATTATTTGTGTACTTATGGTGTATTTACTGCAAAACATTGGAAAGAGGGGTAAGAAAGATGTATATTAAGTTGGAAGATATTAATTTTAAATATAAGGGAAATAAAATAGATATTATAAAAAATCTCTCAATTTCTATCGAAAAAGGTGAGACAGTTTGTATCCTTGGGCAAAGTGGTAGTGGTAAAAGCAGTATTTTACGTTTGCTTGCAGGTCTTGAGATTCCCTATCAAGGATATATTGAGATCGATGGGGAGGTTATACAAGAGGGTAATTTGTTTATTCCACCGGAAAAGCGGGAAGTGGGTATGGTTTTTCAGGACTATGCCTTATTTCCACATATGACTGTTTCGAAAAATATAGCTTATGGAATCACTCATTTAAGTAGGACTGATAGAAAAGAAAGATTAGCAGAGGTGTTGAACCTAGTTGATGTAACGGAATTAGCTAGACGATATCCATATCAGTTAAGTGGTGGACAGCAGCAGCGTGTAGCATTAGCTAGAGCAATTGCACCTCAACCAAGGGTATTATTACTTGATGAGCCATTCAGTAATCTTGATGCAAATCTAAGAGGTAAAATTCGAAGTAAATTAAATGAGATAATTAAGCAAATTGATATTACAAGCATATTGGTTTCCCATGATATTGAAGATGCACTTGAAATAGCTGATAGATTAATCATAATAAAAGAAGGACAGGTTGTTAGGAATGGTACTCCTAAAGAAATTATCAGCATGCCAGAGACTGACTATGTAGCAAGTATAGTCGGTACCTTACTTCCTGCCGATAAATAAATCTGGGATCCACCCATTGCTTCAGCATTTTCATTAATAACTATATAATCTTCAAGACTTATCTGTTTTTGCTCTATCTTTTCCATAATAAATAATTGACCTAACTTAATACATATTATATTATAAATGTAAACATTTTGCAAACTTTTTTAATATTTATTTACATATAGTAAGTAATATACCGTAGGTTTTTTGGCAATATTTATGGAAAAGAAAACGAATTTTTTTAAAAATCAATTTAGAATAATAAACCATCAAACCAGTTCTGAAGATGAAGATAACTGTTGTATGAATAACAAAAACGAATCGGTTATAGATAAAAACGGAGAAACCTGTTGTACTAAGGTCAGCAAATTAGACTCAATTTTAGGGAAATCCAAGATTAAAGGTTTGGTTTATGAAATATATGAATTAGGAATTAAAAAAAATCTAGTATATTTTATAATTTTTATAGCAATAGGCCAATTAATTGAAATTTTTGTACCAACAGAGTGGGTTTTGGGTCTATTTAGTCCCGGTAAGGTTTATTCTGTACCGTTAGCAGCTGTAATAGGGTTACCTTTATATGTTAGTGGTTCTGCATCATTACCACTACTAAAAAGTTTATTAGATATTGGTGCAGGAGAGGGAGCTGTTTTAGCAATTTCTGATTTCCGGTCAGGCAACCAGTATTGCTGTAATATTGGGAATTTCTACATTCATTAGGAAAAAGGCGGTAGTCTTTTATATAAGTTTTGTTTTATTAGGAGCGATGGTAAGTGGTTTCGTATATCGTTTATTCTAGGAATCTAATTGATAGAAATTATAATTTTAGCGAGATCAAATAACTAAGAAAGGGTGATTATTATGTTTAGGAGAAAAAAACGATCTAACGAGATAAAAGGGGTAGTAGGGAAAAATTGTTGTCGGGTAGTACATAATAAGGTTATCAAAAATGAGAAGCTAGCTAAAATTTATAGAGATATGTATATTTACTATCCAGAATAAGTTGTTATAGAAAGTAGTTGAGGAAATTTAGATATTATTTTAATTTCCAAGGTAGGAAGTTTAATTTAAAGCTATAATTGAATAAGTCAAACATAGAGCAGGCTTTTTAGTCTGCTCTTTCTACTTACATATATTAAAATTAGATTAAATAATATAAAACTACTTGACTATTATAGTAATAAATGTTATCTTTAATCATACAAATACCATGTACGGGTACCCCGTAGAATAAAATGGTAAGTGGAGGTAATTATATGAGTTATGATTATGGGCTCTGGGGAATAGTTGCTGCAAATTTCCTTTTTGTAATAGTGTTTTTGATAAGCTTTGTCAAACCAAAAAAGAAGTATGAATGGAGTTCAATGGGTGTAACAAGTGGCTTCTTTGTAGCCCTATTTGCTGAGATGTATGGTTTTCCATTGACAATATATTTAATAACATCTGTCTTTGGGTATAAAATACCAGTTTTAAATCCATACCAACATACAAACGGACATCTCCTGGCAATTTTTGGTGTTGGTGAAGATAAAGCCTTGCTGGTTTGTCAGATTGGCGGATTATTATTTGGCATAGGTATGGTCATAATAGCTATAGGTTGGAGGAAGATATTTAAGGGTCAGGGTGGTCTGGTTACAGACGGAATATACAAACATATTCGACATCCCCAGTATCTTGGGATATTTTTAATGATGATTGGAATGTTAGTACAATGGCCGACAATTATTACTTTAATTATGTTTCCAATCTTACTTATAACTTACTTAAGATTAGCTAAAAGAGAAGAAAAAGTAATGATAGAAGAGTTTGGTGAAGAGTATATGGAATATATGGAATCTACACCAGGATTTATACCATCTTTTAATAAATAAATAGTCTAAGGAGATCAAAAAAATGAACAAAAATTATAAGTATTTTATAGGTTTATTTTTAACTTCGTTAACACTGTTTTTTTATCAGTTATTGGTAAGTAGATTATTTTCAGTCATTTTATCAAATCAATACTCATACTTGGTTATATCCTTTGCTATTATGGGCCTGGGTATAGGAGGAATACTGGTATATTATTTGACTAATAAAGAAAGATTTAATCTAAATTCCTTTTCGATTGCCTATATTATCAGTTATATAGGAACAATTACATTAATATTTATAGCACCTTACTTAGGATCACCAGTCTGGTATATTATCCTTGGTATGATACCATTTATCTTTGGTGGAGGTATTATTTCATATCTTTTTAAGGCTCAGCCTAATACGTATCAGGTATATTTTACAGATCTGATAGGCGGAATTACTGGATTAGTATCTGCAATGCTATTAATGAATTATTTCGGTACAATACCTGCGATCGTTATTTCATTTATACTTGTAACAGTAATACCAGTTGTTTTGAATTATAATAAGATAAATCTAACCCTGACTATTATTATAGCCTTAACACTTATTATCGGATTTGGAAATTTTGTTTCTTTATATCAAAATAACTTCAATAGTTTTTTGACAACTCCTTATGCCCATTATGAAAAAGAAGGTGAGTATAAATTCACTAGTTGGGATGTTTTTGCCCGGACTGATGCTGTCTGGACAGCAGAAGAGCCTGATGAGATGGTAATTGGTCTAAATGGGCGTTCCTTTTCCCGTATGATTAAATTCAATGGGAATCTTGGTGAGATTCAGTATCTGAAAAATGAAATCGGATACCTATCTTTTGAGATTGGAAATCCTGAAAAGGTTGCTATAATTGGTAGTGGTGGAGGTGCAGAAATATTATATTCTTTTTTAGCAAGAATTGATGATATTACAGCTGTAGAAATAAATGCGGGTACAATAGAAGCAACCAGGGAGTTGGCTGAATTTAGTGGTGATATTTATAATGACCCAAGGGTAAAAACAGTAATTGGTGATGGCAGAAGTTTTATCAGAAACTCAAATGAAAAATATGATCAAATATATTTAGCTCTGGTAATGACCAATATTGGAGACAGTGTTGCCAACACTCTATCTGAGAATTTCATTTATACCCAGGAGGCACTGGGTGATTATTTCTCTAAATTGAAGCCAGGTGGGAATGTAAGTTTTCTTTTTCACTCTGCCGCAGACTTATTAAAAATGTTAACTACCTCAATCTCATATTTTGAAGATCAGGATATAGCAAGGGAAGATATACCAGATCACTTTGTGCTTTTAGCAAATAAACACTCTACAATGAACCCGGTTCTTTTAGTAAAGCCTGAACCATTTTCTCGGGAAGAATTAGAGAATATCGAAAATTTAGTAACAAGAAAAGGCTTTAGACCTCTTCATTTGCCGGGCATAACTGAGGAGAAATCCCTTAATTTATATAGAACAGGTGAAATATCTATTTCAGATATGATACACAGTTTCCCAGCAAATATTGCACCAATATATGATGATAAACCATTTTTCTATAATGTACAGAAAAACTTACCCAAAAGTCTTTTAGTACTTGTCCTGGGCACATTATTTGTATTAATAGTAGCCTTCTTTATTCCTATTTTTAGTAAAAATGTGAATAGAAATAAGATGAATTTCAACACTAACTTTTTAATATTTACTTTTCTGGGAATGGCTTTTATGTTTATAGAAATTACTTTAATACAAAAAATGAGTGTATTTCTGGAACATCCAACTACTTCCTATGTCACTATCATTACAACATTATTATTGGGGGCAGGTATAGCTAATCTTGTACAGTCCAGGAAAGAATTTTTTACTAATTATAAAGCAGTAGTTTATCTAGTAGTACTGGGCTTAGTTGATATATTTATTATTAATCAAGCCATCTATTGGGAAGGTCTCACATCTTTAGGGTATAAAATAGCACTGGTCAGTCTGTTATTATTACCCCTTGGTTTTTTTATGGGAATCCCTTTCCCAATGGTATTAAGCAAGTTAAGAGAAAGAAAAGACCAAAGTTGGGTTCCTTTTTTCTGGGGTATTAATGGAATAGCTTCTGTCCTGGGCTCTGGAGTAGCTATGATTGTTTCTCTAAGCTATGGTTTTAATATAAGTTATATTATAGGGATAATACTTTATCTGAGTATAGCCTTA
>JBDNGI010000425.1:0-1551 GCA_041689345.1 Halanaerobiales bacterium | reverse complement strand
TTAGTTTTGATTCACTAAAGAAGTAAGGGAGGAATTAATAAAGTGAAAGCTATTATGGTTATGTATGATTCATTAAATAGGAGGATGTTGCCTCCATATGGAAATACCTGGGTACATGCCCCTAATTTTAAGAGATTGGCAAAAGAGAGTGTGATATTTGAAAATAGCTATGTAGGTAGTATGCCCTGTATGCCAGCAAGGAGAGAACTTCATACCGGTAGATATAATTTTCTTCACCGCAGCTGGGGGCCTATCGAGCCCTATGATGATTCTATGCCAGAGATACTGAAAGCAAACGGTATATATACACATCTAGTCAGTGATCATTATCATTATTGGGAAGACGGTGGTTGTACCTACCATACTCGTTATAAGTCCTGGGAGATCTCCCGGGGACAGGAAGGTGATAAGTGGAAAGGCGAGGCAGGAGATATTGAATTACCTGAGTCATTAAATAATACCCGTCATGGTGGAGAAGCAGGCCCATCAATAAAACAGGACTGGGTTAATCGTAAGTATATGCAGGATGAGGTTAATCACCCCCAGGCTAAAACCTTCGCCATGGGGATGGATTTTATTCATAAAAATCATCAAGCAGATGACTGGTTTTTACAGATAGAGACTTTTGACCCTCATGAGCCCTATTTTTCTTATCAACAATATAAGGATCTATATCCTGATAAACATATCGGCCCTCACTATGACTGGCCTCCTTACCAGAAGGTTTCAGAAGAACAGGAATTAGTAGACCATATGCGTTATGAAAATGCAGCCCTTGTTAGCATGTGTGATTATTATCTGGGTGAAGTTCTTGACCTTATGGATAAGTATAATCTCTGGGAAGATACTATGCTAATAGTTAATACAGATCATGGTTTTTTACTGGGAGAACACGGCTGGTGGGCTAAATGTAGTATGCCATTTTATAATGAAATAGCCCATACACCTTTGTTTATCTGGGATCCTCGATCTGGTATTAAAAGTGAAAAAAGAAATTCCCTTGTTCAGACTATCGATATTCCAGCTACTCTATTGGAATATTTTAATGTTGATCTTCCGGCAGACATGGAGGGAAAAGCACTTAAAGATGTTATAAAATATGATATACCTGTAAGAAATGCTGGACTCTTCGGATTGTTTGGGGCTCTTGCTCATCGAGTGGTATTTAAGCAAATTAATCCAATACATATAAAGCAATATTAGAATTAGAGAGCATCGTTATGATATTTACTATTTATGTATGAAAAAAGTAAAACGGTCGTTTTCGTCTATTAAATTAATTATAATTAAGCGGCAGAATCGTTTTGTAATTTTCTTTTCTCATCAATATCTTTGTAATACCAGGGAAGTACCACAAGAGCATTGAGTAATTCAATTCCTGCACGTCCGTATCCCCTTCTTCGTATCATTTTAATTTTATTATTGGTTCCTTCCATAGGGCCGTTACTTATTTGTGGATATAGAAGACTGTTCTTTACAGCATCATAATCTTTTTCTAGTCCAGATGCAAATGTAGCAATTGCTTCTATCGAATCTTTTTTGTATTCACAG
>JBDNGI010000424.1:0-2487 GCA_041689345.1 Halanaerobiales bacterium | reverse complement strand
TAATTAAACTATATATAAATTATTTGTAGTTCAAAACCGTACAAAAAAGCCACTTAAAATACTATGAATACTATTATTTCAATACACTAGATATCTATTAATATTTTAAATGCGTGTTCGGAAAGTATGAATATAGTGGATTAACACTGATAGATACCTACTTTTAATTTCATTATATCAATAAATACTATGTTTATGCAATAATAAAAGTTATTACGATTTTCTAGAAACAATTTTTATAGTTCAATCCACATATATCGAATCATATTTCAGTTTTAAATTTTATCTCTTTGTAATAAAATAAGGGGGGATATCAGCCAATTTTATAGAAGAAATATAACGACAAACAAAAAATACATTAATTAAGTATATCATAGATGTAGAATTTATTATGAAGAGGTGTTATAAATTGGACAAAAGCAGAATAAATCATGAGGTGGAAAATAAAGAATTAATATGTATCATAAATCAAAATGGATTTGAACTCAACTGGCAGCAATCAACTGAAGAGCTGGATAAAAAACAGATCAAGGCTCAAAAGATACTATTAGAAAAATATCCGAAAAATAATGATGAACTCCTATTCTATTTAGCTTTTTCCAGACCATTAACTTCACTTTCCGCTTCACTTTTATTTCTCTCGAAAACAGCACAAAGCTTTGTAAATAAACTTGCAAAACTCCAGACCTTGAGTTATTAAGAGAAGATATCAATATCAAGGCAGACGAAAAAATCTTGAGAGAAATAATTGATAATACTCCCTATCTTAATGGTAGTGAATATTTAACCCTGGAATAGCTGGAAAACATCTGGAAAAGATTAAACAATATCTATTCCAGTAAAATAAAAGAATATGCTGGAACTGTAGCAGATTCACCTTCGTTACTGGGAAAAGATGCAATTGTTGAGTTTAATACCGATCTTGCTTTAGGTAATGAAAAGATCAGTATTGAAGAATTAGAGAGTTTACTTACAGAAACTGAAGGTCTAGCTTTTATAAAAGGGAAATGGGTTGAGGTCAATCATGACAAATTAAAAGAAACCCTTAATGCCTATCAGCAGGCTCAGGAATTTATTAAGAAAAAAGATATGAATATGATAGAAGCAATGCGCTTTCAACTAAATGCTTCTGAAAAAATAAATATATCTGATGAAAACCTGGAGTTAGAAATAAGCAATGGGGAATGGCTGAAAACAGTTATTTCCAGTCTTATTGAACCTGACAAAATCGAGATGATATCAGAAGGAGAAGATTTCCAGGCAAATCTCAGAAATTACCAGAAAAAAGATCTTGCCTGGCTTAATTTCATGAAAAATTTAGGCCTGGGGGCCTGTCTGGCTGACGATATGGGTCTGGGAAAAACCATTCAGGTAATCGCCTTACTCAATTATGTTCGAAGCCATAAAAAAGAAAAAAACCTGTTGATAGTTCCTACATCCCTGATCGGAAACTGGATGAATGAAATTGAAAAATTTGCGCCATCTTTAAAATACTATGTTTTACATTCCTCTGAAAACAACTTAATTATTGAAAGCAAAGACTACTTATTAGAAAATAATGATATATTGATTACCAGCTATGGAATGAGCTGGCGTCATGAATGGTTAAAGGAAATCAATTGGGACACACTGATCCTCGATGAAGCACAGGCCATAAAAAATTCGGCAACAAAGCAGACAAAGACAGCTAAGAAAATAATGGCTTCATTCAGAATAGCTATGACAGGGACACCACTGGAAAACCGCCTTTCTGATCTCTGGTCTTTATTTGATTTTCTCAATAAAGGCTTGCTGGGAACAGCCAGGGAATTTACAGATTTCAGTAAAAAACTGAAAGAAAGTCAGGATGGATATGCCAGGCTCAAAAAAACTATCAGCCCTTTTATCCTTAGAAGACTAAAGACAGATAAAGAAATAATCCCGGATCTACCTGATAAAATTGAAATGAAGACCTATGCTACCCTCAGCAAAAAGCAGGCCACTTTATATAGCAAATTTGTAGACGAATTGAGCGAAAGACTTGAGTCGGCTGAAGAGGGTATTCAGAAAAAAGGTCTGGTGCTCTCTTCTATTTTGAAATTCAAACAGATCTGTAATCACCCGGCTCAATATCTAGGACAGGATTTTTATACAGAAAATGAAAGTGGTAAATTTGCAAGACTTGCCGAAATATGTGATACTATATATAATAAAAGAAAGCGTGTATTAATCTTTACTCAATTCCGGGAGATAATTGAACCCTTAAAAGAATACCTGAAAAAGATATTTCAACACCAGGGTCTTGTCTTACACGGCGGTACTCCTGCTAAAAAAAGAAAAGAAATTGTTGATAAATTTCAGAATCAGGAATATATACCTTTCCTGATTCTTTCCCTGAAAGCAGGTGGTACAGGATTGAATCTAACAGCTGCCAATCATGTTATACATTTTGACAGGTGGTGGAATCCAGCCGTTGAAAATCAAGCTACTGACAGAGCCTTTAGAATT
>JBDNGI010000423.1:0-2942 GCA_041689345.1 Halanaerobiales bacterium | reverse complement strand
CCGTTGGTGAAAAATAGCTAAAAAAGAAGGACACAGGCATAATGACCTCTAATGTTTTTATTAAGAGATAAAAATAATTAGGAGGTCCAGCCAATGTCCAATTTTAGTATATCATCTTTATTCCCCTTTCGTCGAGTAAAAATTGAAGATTTTAGTCAATTAGTTGATCCTGATAATGGTATGGCAATGTTTACAACTGTAAGTCCTGACTTTAGATTTAATCCTATCTGTCATGAATGTGGTAGCGAAGCTGATAGATGTGCTGTGTCAAGACCTTTTAGAGTTAAATTTCAATTAATTGCTTAACAAATCCTGCAGATTTTTCAGGATCATGAATTAAAAATGCCGGTACAATTATCCCTTTAACTTTTGCTTGTTTCTGTTCATTAGAAAATATAATTTCCTTTTTGGTATTAAATCCTTTGAGTTCTTTCTCTTTTTTCTTTAAGTCTTCCATTTTCATTCTTACTTCATCGGCAAAACCATGATACTCTTGGTAAGGGGTTGCCCCTCCTAAACTTTGATGGGGTCTTATGTAATTATGCTCATAAATTGAATTAGCTATGATACTAAATAATCCTTCAAGGGTTGTACTTTCATGATTGATTTGCTCGATTATTTCTTTAAAGTCTTGATTTTTTCTTTCTACCTTACCGTTGTAGCTTGGTGAGTAATAGGGGCTCACATGATGCTTAATTAACCAGCTTTCTAAAAACTCCAAGAACTGTTTTCTGAATTGAGGTCCATTATCAGACTTAATAGTTTCTGGTGTACCATATTGCTTAAAGGCTTTGCTTAAAAGATCTTTGACAAACTTACAGGTAGGACTTGCTGTAATATCCCAATCTATGATAAATCTGCTGTGGTCATCCAGAAGAAAACAAAAATAAAGTGTTTCATCACCCCAGGTAAATTGCATAAAATCCAGAGCCCAGCAGTCATTGGGATTGATAAATTCATAGCGTTGAACATAATTAATATTAGTTAAATCCAAACACTCTTTCAGGTTTGCTTTTATTCGATTAATTGTACTACCAGAAAGATAGCATATTTCTTTATTCAGTAAATAATGACTAACTTTTATACCACCCCAATCAGGATGTTTTACTATTACTTTTAAAGCTGCAATTAATCTTTCTAGATTAGTTTTGCTTGGTTTATTTTTCGGTTCGCAAGATTCATCTTCTAACTGATCATTTTTATCTCTATTTTGCCAATTAAAGAAAGTAGATTCAACTATATCCAGATTGGAAGTATATTCATTTACATTGCAGATTTCTTCAAAATTATTATTATAATTAATCAGAACCCACTTCTTTACTTTTGCGGGAACTTGTTTTTTTTTAGCAACTTCAGATTTTTCTTTTGTAACTCAGGATCTTCACCACTTTCAGTTAGCCTGAATTTTATATAATCGTTTTGTAATTCAGTGAGTGCTTTTTCTTTACTGATTTCTTTAACTACTTCCTCCAGTGATTTTTGTTTTTCTTTTAATTCAATAATTTTATCTTGAGCTTCCTGGAGCGAAAGCATTGCATCTTTGAGATTACGGCCAACTTTGGTGTTCTCCCATTTATTAACTGCACTCGATTTAACTTCTTTTTTCCAGTCATAGTAAGTCTTGCGGCTGATATTATATTTATCACAGAGTTCTGTTATAGTAATGTCGTTTTTCATACCTTCAAATACAATGTCTACTTTTTTATCTGGTGTGAAAGTCATTTTAAAAAATCCTCCCCCTGAAATTTTAGAAATAGTATTAGTGTTACTATTATAGTATATCAAATAAAGCTGAGATTTAAAGGGGGAGAACGGCCTTTGATAGCTGTGTCTATATGTTTTGTGATTTCATATTTCAAATAAATTTTTAATTTTCTGGGTGGAATCAAGTTCATATAATTTTTTTCCAGCAAGGAATACTTCCACCTGGCCTTGATTGTTTTCTTTAGCTCGAAGAGGCTGACCATCAATTCTTCCAGTTAGGTATAGATAATCTTTTTTATCTTCTGTACCCGCTTCAGGCTCTAAGAGTTTCTCAGCGTCCCTTTTAAGACCGAAATAACGATCAGCAGGGGTTAGATAATCGATACCCATATGAACCCGTTCATGATTATAGTACTGGATATAATCATTAATAGCTTTTTTAGCTTCTTTAATGCTATCAAAGTACTTCTGACGGAGTAATTCCCTTTGAATGTTCCTGTGGAAACTTTCTAATTTCCCGATTGTTTGCGGATGCTGTGGTCGGGCTAAAATATGCTTGATTTTCATTTTTTCAAGAAGTTTATCAAACCTAGATTTACCTTTCCAGGAATGAAATTGACTACCCCTATCGGTTAAAAATTCATCTGGTTGACCATGTTCTTCAATCGCCTGGTGAAAAACATCGATAACATTATCCATAGTCTGTTTCTTGAAAATACCATAAGATATAATATACCTACTATAATCATCGAGAATACTGATCAGATAAAATCTACCTTCTTTTTCGATGGTATAGTACATAATATCCATCATCCACATTTCATTACGGCTAAGACGCTCAAATTGACGTGTGTGCTGTTTCTTTTTGGGTTTAGGATAATTAGTCTTATCTAGCTTGTGCTTTTTTAATACCTGCTTAACTTTACGACTAGATACCTTTACCCCATAGGAATAAGCCATCTGTTTACTGATCTTTTTTAAACCTAGGAATGGTTTATTCTTCTTGAGGTCAATAATTTTTTGTTCTACTTCAGAACTGACAGTTGAAGATTGTTGCTTCTGTTTGTTATTTTTTCTTTTAGTTTCGTTATCATTTTCAAACATTCTACGCCAGTTGTAGTAAGTGCTATTTGTAATCCCAATTGCTTCGCAGGCGTCTTTAATATTTACATCTTCAGATGAATGGTAGGCTTCTTCGACTTTCTTCACAATATTCTTTCTTTGATCATCAGTGTAGT
>JBDNGI010000422.1:0-3210 GCA_041689345.1 Halanaerobiales bacterium | reverse complement strand
ATTTATCTGGCGCATTAATTCTGGATCTCCTGTTCTAACCTTATTTGATTGCAAAGTCATCTATTTCTACCTCCAAGTCCGACTATCTATGTATCTATTGCTAAATAAAGTAATAGTGATCACAAAAAAATAATATATGCAGTTAAAAGTAATTACTGAGGTTAGTTCGTTTCAGTTCCGTATTATCTAAATAATACCATATAATATGTGTTTGTCAAGTTATAATTATCATAGAGTTTCCCCAAAAAAACAAACCCTCAATTAGTTATAAGCCCTAACATAACAATAAACCGAGTAGTTTGAGTTGCGGTGAGGCTAGATTTTATATTTTTATCTAGAAACTTTGAATTCCTTTTCTTGTTTATTCTTCCATAATAATAATAACCCTATTCCAGGGCTTTCCGGAATAGGGTTGCTAGAATTGCTACAGTTACTAGAGTAATAAGGTTACTAGACTTACCATGTTATTTTTTAGCGACAAAAGTAGTAACAGAATCAGGAGTGGAAGTATATTTAATTAATCCACAATTTGACTCAAAATCACCTAATGATTTATACTGTTCATCTGGTGATGTTCTGCTTACCTCATATTTTTCACAATCAATACCTTTTACCGAAATATCAATATCCATAGGCTTATCTGCAATATTTATTACTACAAATGCATCAGGATTATCTGTACCATTAGAACTAAAAGCAATTACCCCTACCTCAGTATCATTGGAAATTGTTCTAGCTACCGCCATACCTGCTTGCCCAACTCTACAAACCTGTTTATAATAATAATATCCAGGCATTGTCTTATAAGTCCCGTCTTCAAAAACCTCAAAAGCAGTTCCAGGGTTAGGGTCACCTCCAACCCATTTCTCTGGACGCTGAATACAGGCCCAAGGTATAATTGAGTTAACTTTAGCAGCATATATATTGCTTTTTATTTCATAAACAAATTTTGAATCCATATTACTCCAGCTAGTTGAAGTAACCCAGGTATGTAAGCCTGGTTTCTTTTCTCGCAATATATCTATTCCCAGACTCTTATGTGGGCCAAACCAGGCGCCATATTCACCCCGATAAAAACCATGTGAAGTAATAAGTCCTAAATTTTCCAGAGCCTTTTTCCTATCATCTATAGCAAAGGCATAACCCCAATCAACAAAACGATACCAGTTGCTGGTTTCACCAGGTGTAAGGGCAACATCTGCTAATTCGTGTATATCCATTACTTCCCTCATGAACTCTAAAAATTCTGCAACTAACTCAGGTGGCCAGTACATATTATAGTCATGACCAGTACCAATATTACCACTACTACCATCTAAAGGCCATCTATGCCAATCTTCTCCTTCATTATGTAAAGATATATACTTTACTGGAAATTTCTCTTCCTCTTTTAAATACTTAATCCAGGCGATCATGTATTTTGCCAGTTCAAGCTTGTATTCAGGATCTAAATCCCTTCCCCTAAGTAATTTTTGTGCAGTCATCCAGGCTGGAGGACCGTATAAGGTAGTGATAATTTCCAGATCTTCTCCGCGTTCCCGAGTCCTTTTTAATCCTTCCTCAACAAAATATCTCATCCACTTAGTAGTAGTCTGATGATCGTAATTGCTCATATCCAGAGCTGCAGGTTCTGGGTCATTCTGGTTTTCTTCTTTTTGTTGAAAGGGATCAAAAAACATCTTCAAGGTTCCCGGTTTCAAACCATCTTCCCCAAAAATCATATCAAGAATTTCCTGTCTATCATCTTCTGTAATAATACTAAAACCGCCATTTTCCTGTGGATCTTTTTCATAATCCATTGATTGAGCTAATTCAACATAATTAATTCCAAAACCATCCCAATCACGCAATTTTTTACTAAAATCAACTTCTGCTTTTCTCACTAATATCATCTCCCTATTGCTTATACCTAATTTTATTACTAAATATTAAATAACCTTTTTATATTCCCACCAAGAATTAGCTTTTGATCTTCTTCAGAAACTTTACCCTTGAATAATTCATAATACTTGTTCAGTTCACCTTTCATAGATCTAAATGGGGTATCACTACCAAAGCAAACTCTTCTGGCTCCCAGGGTTTTTATAGCCTTCAATATAGGACCTGCATCTATTGCACTACCTATCAAATAAGTATTTGGACAGTCTTCTGCGACTGCAATAGCTTCATCACTTAAGTCAGGTGTTCCAGCACCACCCATATGAACCATAAAAATCTTCATCTCAGGATATTTTTTAGCAATACTAGCTACCCGGGCAGGGTTTGTTCTATCTGGGGCATCAGCTCCAACATGAAAGGCCAATATTTTCCCACTATTTGCCACAACATCTATTACAGGAATTGCAAGTTCCTGATCATCAATATAGTAATTATTCTGGGCCCCATTTAATTTCACACCATAGAAATTATATTCATATAAACACCTTTTAGCATTCTCTACAGCCTTATCTACACCTTCCCGTGGATCAGCCCAACCAAATCCCAGTATTTTATCAGGATATTTCCTCATAGATTCATAGACATACTGATTGGATTCTGCCACATCACACGTAGGTTGAAGCCAGGCAAGTGCTTTATCTACATTGGCCTTTTCCATTCTTTCGACTAACTCTTCTACTTGAATACGATTATCCTCTCTTATCGGTGATATATGAGTATCGGCATCAATAATCATTTTATCATTCTCCCCTCATTTTTAAAAAGTATTTTCATCCGAAATAGGCTATATTCACTATTTTTAATTTCTATTTATTCTCGTGGTTGCAAAATTTTTGATGTCAATTACTGCCATATGTAATACATCAGACCTTTAATCAAAAAAATATTTTGTGAATATACATAATACATCTGATGATTGACATTAAAAATTGAAGCTTATAGATCATGTACATGATCTTTCCAAATCTCAAAACTTTTATAAATTGCCTCTTCTGCTTCGCTTTTATCCCTATCTATTAGTGCCTGAAGTATAAGTTTATGATGTTCAATTGCCTGATCAGGAACCTTTTTTGATGTATTTCTTATCGAAGCCTCAAATAGTTTAAAAACAGTCTCACCTATTTCAATTAGAAAAGGATTTTTACAGGCCTTAAGTATAGCCTGATGAAATTTCATTTCATATTCACCTAAATCTTTTTCACCATTTGCAACCGCAGCTATATGCTGATCTAGTACACCTTTTATCTCCATTAAATCACTATCAGTAATCTT
>JBDNGI010000421.1:0-2810 GCA_041689345.1 Halanaerobiales bacterium | reverse complement strand
TTATATATCATATTATGAAAGCAGAGAGCTCAAGAAATATTCATATATACTGTATGCTTCCAAGTTGGAAAAGCAGGAAGGTAATGATTCAGGATATTTTATAAAACAATTCAAGAAAAATTATTGTTTAACTCCTGGGCAGTACAGATTGAATAATAGTAAATAAATTGGATATTAAATAGTTAATTTTTGTTAAATCAAGAACCATATACTTTTTAACCACTAGGAAATATATTATATTTTTTAATGGTTTTTAATTTATAGTTTATCAATATAAATGCTGTTATATAAGGTTTTATCACGCTTTACTATGTTTTAAATATTTTACTAACTAATAGAAAGTTGCATAATAACAAAATAATTTAATTAATATTATATCTTGTAAATAACAATTAAACAAAATTTTTCAACAAAACTGAAAGTTTACAATTTATTTTTATTATAGTATAAGTAAAACTTATAATGTGGAAAAACAAAGTATAATTTTATAGGAGGAGAAAATGGGAAAAATAATAACAGAAAACCAACATATTATTATTTATCAGGATAATGATAGTTTAATTTGTATTAAAAATAAGGAAGCCCAAATAGAATATAGTCTTGAGAGACCCTCAATAGAAATAAATAACAGCTTTATTGAAGGAGATAATTTTCAATTTCAAGGAATGTCTGCTAAAAGGGAATTGGAAAATGGGGGAACAGAATATAAACTAAATTATATTCTTGCAGATGATTCAAATATTAAATTGATTGTTGATCTACGTTCTTTTCCAGGTTCACCTTTTGTCCGCTATCGTTATAGATTATTGGCTGATAAAGATATTCAACTAACTAAACAAAATGGTCAGGATAATATTTACTATACTGGATTTAAAGAACAGGCTTCTGACATAGAAGTAACAGAAATTCAGTTTAGTCAATATGAATCAGTAGCTCATTCTTTCATACCAAATTTCGAAAAAATAGACGAAAACCAGCTTGCAGAAGGTACAAACTTTGTAGGTCCAATTACCTTAGTAGAGGGAGATGAATATTGTTGTTTGCTGGCATATGAACATGGGGCTGAATATCCTGACAGTTATCTTTCTTTTGAGGCCTCAAAAGATAATGATAATCTTAGTGTCGGATTGTCTGCCCGAAAAGGCAATTATTATCAGGGCCAGCTAGTAAATAAAGATAACTATTTTATCTCACCCTGGTTTCACTTTGCCTTAAGTTCAGGGGATAAAGAGTCCTTATTAAAAAATTATCGCAACTTTTTTCTGAAGTATATCAGTGAAAATCTGGAATCAAGAAAGCCGTATATCTTCTATAATACCTGGAATTATCAGGAAAGGAATAAGTATTTTAAAGATAAACCATATCTAGAATCAATGCATGAAGATCGTATTTTAAAGGAAATAGACATCGCTCACCAGATGGGAATAGATGTTTTTGTAATTGATACTGGTTGGTATAATAAAACCGGTGACTGGATTGTTAATGATCAGCGTTTTTCTGACAACATGAAAAAAGTTAAAAAACGGTTGGATAGTTATGGTATGAAACTTGGTCTTTGGTTTAACCCTATTGTAGCAGCCAGGACTTCGAAGATTTATCAAAAGCACCCTGAATATGTGATGAGTAAAGGGGGAAAAGAAAGCTACTGGGGGAAGATATGGGAAACAGAAGAAAGCTATGGTATGTGTCTGGCCTCTGATTACTCTGATTACTTTATAGAAAAATTAATTCAACTCAATAAAGAACTTGGTGTAACATACTTCAAGTGGGACGCGATTGGTCAATATGGTTGTGATTCAGCTGATCATAATCATGGTAATTTGAATAATACAGCTGAAGAGAGATTAGAGTGCTATAGTTATCAAATGGGTTTGGAAATGATTAGGATTGTAGAAGAGGTAAGTAAACAGTGCCCTGAAGTAATAGTAGATTTCGATATTACTGAAGGTGGACGGTTTGTAGGTCTAGGCTTTCTATCTGTAGGTAAATACTTCCTGATGAATAATGGACCATATTTTAAGGATTTTGATATCCCTGAACAGGTATCAATAGACCCTGATACAATCAATGTTTTCTTTTACCCCGGTACAGCTCGGTCTAAAGTGTGTCGTCAGGGAACTTAATATGATTCATTTGTACCTTCAACGCTCTTTCTAACACATTTTCTGCCAGATTAACCTAAAATATCACAATTATCATCTCTTGTCTCACTGATGTTGGGAGGTAACGGAATATGGGGAGATCTTTTAAGTTTATCTACTGATGATATTAATTTATTTAATAGTGTTCTTGGTAAATATAAACAGGTAGCTGGAAGTGTTACCAGGAGTCATCCCAAAGTAAAAGGATTTATTGGTTCAAGTCCAGAAATATATGAAAAAATAGATTATAATAAGCTTGAAGGTATGATTGCTTTCTTAACAAGGGTGGGAGGAACTTATGTCCACATAACAGATATTATTGATCAAAATAAATTTTCTCATGTTGATGGTGCAGATGATTTTGAATTGACAGCTGATGGTAGACTAAAAATTACTGTAAAATTGAATGATAATGAATCCAGACCAGTTTTTATTTTTTCAAAAAACAAATAAATCTGTAGTATTGGTATAGTCTGGTTTCTATCCACTGGTTCCAGACTGTTGCTGTTCTAATAAAGACCTGCTCTTGCCTTTAATAAAAAACACTATAAAAACAGTAAGTTGTAAACAGTTGAGGAATAATTATAAATATTTCTTCAGTTCATGGACTACTGGGAGGCAGAAATAATGTAGGTTATGCAACTATAAAAAGCAGCATTAATCAATTTT
>JBDNGI010000420.1:0-2839 GCA_041689345.1 Halanaerobiales bacterium | reverse complement strand
TTAAAATATTAATTTTATTATATTTTTACTCTATCTGCTGCTACTTTTTTCAAATATATTATAATAACTAAGGTAATGATACCCTCTAATATACCGATTAGAAAGTGCCAGCCAAGCATAGCAGGTAGTACCTTACTTAGAGTAATCGTTTGGGAAAAAGCTAATTCCAGGGATACTAGTGCCGCAGAGATTTCCATACTTAAAAATGCTGCTAAAAAAGTACGTATTTTATAAGAAGATATGATACGCTTACTTTTATAGAAGATGAAATATCCCACAAAAACCTGGACAACAGCCATATTTAATATATTAGCTCCTAATACGAATATTCCGCCATCCATGAATATTATTGCCTGGATAAATAAGATTGTTGACATCACAACTACTGCTGCCCAGGGCCCAGCAATTAACATAGCTAGAACCCCCCCCATCAAATGCCCAGAGGTACCTCCTGCAATAGGTAAATTTATCATCTGTGTAGCAAAAATAAAGGCCCCTAAAAGACCTAGTGTAGGGATGTTTTTTTCTTCAAAATTCTTGTTAAGTTGTTTTAATGCCATACTTAAACTAACTCCTGAAATCAAATATGTAGTGATACTTGTTTTCAAATCTAAAAATCCATCAGGTATGTGCAATTTAAGATCCTCCTCAATAGTATTTAGTAAATTTAACATTAGTAGCACGAAATAAATGTTTGTGCTACTAAATTATATATTCTAGCAACAGAGAAATAATCCTTTAATTAATTATATTATTCTATAAAATATTTGCTGATATTGGTAATAGGCTTAAATCTTCATTTATTTTAATTAAAAGAAAATCTATTGGACCGCTAAGACTCTACCAGGAGAAATATAGCGGTCTTTTGCTGTTTAACCTTGTTTAGGGTATAATAAAAAGTAGATGGGAAGAAAATTTGTACTTAGAGAAATGGACTCGGTATAATAGATAGAGAATTTAATATTGTTTTTTTACATAAGCTATATAAGTCCCACTTATATTTTTCTTAATAATACTTAGTGTATGCATAATTAGTATAATTGGCTAGAACGGCAAGTGTAATTATTAAGTATTATTTATATAGTAGAAAAGAGGGAGGATGTATATTATGCCAGATATGTTAGTTAAACTTTATGATTTACCAGATTTTAGTCAATTAATTAAAGGGCTTGAAGAAGAAAATATAGTGATAAGAAGGGTCTTGCCTCCAGAAAAACATATAGTCGTAAATTGGGTGGAGGATAATTTTAATCAAGGATGGGCCAGTGAGTGTGAAGTTGCTATAGTAAATAAACCAGCATCTTGTTTTATTGCAGTTTATAACAAAGAAGTTCTGGGTTTTGCCTGTTATGATGCCACTTGCAAAGACTTTTTTGGACCGACAGGTGTAACTGAGTCTGCCCGTGGGAAGAGTATTGGTAAGGCTTTATTATTAACCAGTTTAAAGGCCTTAAAAGAGATGGGGTATGCCTATGCTATTATAGGTGGTGCAGGTCCAACAGAGTTTTATCAGAAAATCTGTGGGGCAATTGTTATTGAAGATTCAACACCAGGTATTTATAGAGATATGTTAAAAGAGTAGTTATACTATAGTCAGATAAAATTTTACATAAAAAATATGACATGAAGAGAATAATTAGATAGTCTTTCATTAAAGATAAATATGATAAAAGATATTAAAATTAAAAATATAACAAGAGGCTTAAAGAAAGGAGACAACTATGGGAGAAGAAGCTAATGCAAGTAAAGCCTGGCATAACGTAGAAGATGTCGTGCTAGAGAAAGAATTTTCAACTAATTTTAAGTATGGTCTAGATGAGCAAGAAGCAGCAGAGAGAATGGAAGCAGATGGGTCAAATGAACTTGCTAAAAAAGAAGGGTTAACCCTGTGGGATAGAATTATAGCCCAACTTAGTAATTTTCTGATATTAATATTAATTGGTGCTGCTGTAGTTTCTGGTATATTGGGAGAAACTGTTGATGCCCTTGTAATTATAGGCATTGTAATTATAAATGCTGTCATGGGTATTATCCAGGAATCTAAAGCTGAAAAAGCTATGGAAGCATTACAGGAGATGTCTGCACCAGAGGTAAATGTTATTCGTGATGGGGAAACAAAAGAGATGCCCTCAAAGGACTTAGTGAGAGGCGATATAGTACTTTTAAGTGCTGGTGACTTTGTACCTGCAGATATTAGATTAATTGAAAGTGCAAATTTGAAGATTGATGAATCGTCATTAACAGGAGAATCGGTACCAGCTGATAAAAGAGCAGGTAATGTACTAGACCCGGATACCCCACTTGGTGATAGAGATAATAGTGCATACATGGGTTCTATAGTAAATTACGGCCGAGGAAAAGGGCTTGTTGTTAATACCGGGATGGATACTGAACTTGGTAAAATAGCAGGTATGATAGAATCATATGATGATAAAAAAACACCACTCCAGGAAAAGTTGGAGGGCCTAGGAAGAGGTTTAGGTATAGCTACTCTGGTTATCTGTGCTATTGTGTTTATTATTGGTATATTACGTGGGCAGAATGTCCTAGAAGTTTTTATGACAGCAGTTAGTTTGGCTGTAGCAGCTATTCCTGAGGGCTTACCAGCTGTAGTTACTATAGTTTTAGCTTTGGGTATGCAGAGGATGGTAAAACGGCATGCTATTATAAGAAAATTACTGGCAGTAGAAACACTTGGAACTACAACGGTAATATGTTCTGATAAAACAGGTACCCTTACCCAAAATGAAATGACTGTAGTAAGGGCTCATGTTGGTGGTAAAAATATAGAAATTAGTGGTATCGGTTATCAACCTAAGGGTGAATTTAAGCTTAATGA
>JBDNGI010000419.1:0-4934 GCA_041689345.1 Halanaerobiales bacterium | reverse complement strand
GCAGGAGTTTCTGTAAAGAAACTGTACCACAAAAGGAAGTCTAAAATCAGCTCGTGGAATACTACTTCGCCACGAGCAATTCATCTCCACCTAAATAAAATATTTAGATGGAGTTTTCTTGCTAAGATTTTTGATAAAAATTAGAAAACTGCCACTATTAATATCGTCTAAACTGGGATCCTTATTCTCCAATATTATCTCCTCCTAAATTATTTACTTTTTTTAACTTCTTAATTATAGTATATGTTTTATATGCAATATTCGTTTTAGAAAAAGAAAAGGTCAACAAAAAGTTTTGTTGACCTTAGTTTATTAATTAATGGTATTTTATGAGTTCTTGTTATTTATTATAAGTTCCAAATCCGCTACCTAAAACCAAAAGGATAAGGATCAGGAAGATAACATAAGCACTACTATCATAACCATATCCACCTGCCACTAGCAAACCCTCCTTTCAATAAGGTATTAATTACTTTTATTATATTCCAAAGCCTCCACCGAGAACTAAAAGAATTAGAATTAAGAAAATAAGGAAAGAACCATCATCATAGGCTCCCATGAAATAACCTTCTTTAGTAAATATATTTTTTAAATTGTTTCTATTAAATTATATGTGAAACCCCTCAATATTGTTAATTTAAAAAATATATTTTAGGGATCTGACAGCTTTCTATATTAAAATAATAATCTATAAACTATTATTGATGATATTGAAATCAAAATTTATCACTGAATTATTTAAAAAGATATAAAGGATATTCACTTTTAATAAAGAATTTAAAGATTAAGAGGAGTGATATAAAAAATGACTTTTACTTTAGAAATTGGTGAAAAAGCACCAGATTTTTCTTTAAAAGCAACTGATGGTAAGACTTATTCTTTAAATGATTTTGCTAAGGCTAAGGTTTTAGTAGTTTCTTTTACTTGTAACCACTGTCCATTTGTTACTGGTTCTGATGAAGTTACCAGAGAGACTGCTGAAAAATATGCAGATCAAGGTGTAGTTTTTGTTGCTATAAACTCCAACAGTAAAAATACTTATCAGGAAGATGACTTTGAACATATGGTTAAAAGAATGGAAGAGAAGAACTTCCCTTGGGTTTATCTTAGAGATGAAAGCCAGGATGTAGCCCGTGTATATGGGGCTTTGCGTACTCCCCACTTTTTTGTTTTTGATGAAGAAAGAAATTTAATATATACTGGCCGCGGTGTTGATAATCCTAGAGAAGTGGATAAAATTACTGTAAATGATTTAGATAATGTCCTAAGTGAACATCTTGCTGGTAAAGAAATTAGCAGACCAGTAACCAATCCTATAGGTTGTAATGTAAAATGGGATAAAAAAGAAGAACACTGGATGCCACCTGAAGCCTGTGATTTAGTCTAATTCTAATTATATCTCTAGAATGAACGTCAGAGTGAAGATAAGCAATTATGTATTAGCTGGAAGTAAATGTGTAAATATTTTAAATAAAAATATAATAATAAAGAGAAAATAAAAAGAGGATACCCTTATTTTTGGGAACCCTCTTTTTATTTTGCTCACATTTATGGTAATATCTTTGATAATTCGGCTAATTTACCAACTTAATTAATAATTTCTTTTATTATTGGGTTATATTCTTTCTTTCTACCTAAGAATCTATCTATGGATTTGATTAGCAGAAAGGAGAGGCCTAAAAAAACCAATGATCCTACTATTCCTGATCCTTCTGTAGGTGTAAAACCTAGTATGTGCATAAAAGATTGACTTGCAAAGTAACCTATTATTAAACTTATCAATGGTATTATATATATAATAAGTGAAGCAATCACTAGAGGCTGTTCACCCATTTCAATTTTGACCATTTGTCCACTTTTAGCACCAATAGGGTTATTTACAGTTACTTCTATTTCATCTGTCTCATGTTCATTCTCAACAGCTAATTGACATTTGTTAGTACATTTACTACATAAAGAATGACGTTCTATTTTCACAAGGGCTTGATTACCAACATTTTTTAATACATGACCTAGTTCTTCCATATCGTCAACCTCCTCTAATATATTATACCCCTCAACCTATCAAATATCAAATTAAAACGATGAAATATAATTATAGGTAGAGACCTGGTGGGAAGCTTTCGGTTTTGCTACATTAATACTGAGTTTAAATGATATGAGGGCTATGAAGATTTTTAATTCACTATCTTTAATTGACATTGTATTTCAATCTTTATGCAACATTGTATTATAGACTTAATTTGTAAAAGTCTTTGTTTTAGTATATAATTTTAAGGGAAATATCTGTAATAGGAGGAGTGGAGTATGAAGAAAAAACTTATAGAATTACTAAATGATTACAAGAAGAGGGCAATAAAGAGAAAAGAGGCATTTAATTTATTGCCGAGGCCTTTAGATAAAGAAGAGGTGGAAGTACTGGTACAGGGTTTAACACTTGATAACCTTGACCAGGAATCATTTGCGATATTTAATGTAGAACAACTTGATCAATTAATAATCAGCTTATTAAAAAATGGAGTTAGAAGGGGAACATTTCCTTCTTCATATGTGAAAGCTGAGGGTTTAGCAGGGCTTGTTAGAGGTGAAGAGGAGTCCCGTTATTTGTCTGCTGAAGAGGCCCTTGATATGCTTAAAGAGATGATGGGTGGAGCAGCATCTGTTGAACTTGTTAAATTATTAGAAGAAGGTTATTTTACTGAAAAGATTATTAAGATCCTTAAAGATACAGTGTTGGTTAACAAAGAGGAATTCGATAAACTTTTAGACCTTGTGGAAGCTGATTCAACTACTAAGTAATCTATCAATGAACTTATTAAATACTGGGCCGCTAAAGGCTTTGCAAAGAATTGGAAGGTAGATGATATCTATAATGGTATCTCTATTAAAGTAGGAGATAATATTACTACAGGCCATTTAAGTCCATCTAAAAATGCTGATAGTAGGACAGACCAGCCAAGACATGCCCTTTATATAATGGACGGTCGTGAAGATGAAGCTGATTTTCTCGATAGATTGGTAAATTTAAAGGAATCAGGAGAGGATATCTTCTTTGTGGCAGGAGAGGCCCTTGGAGAGGGTTCGTCCCGTAAGTCTGCAACTTATACAATGTTGCAGGTATTAGGGAGTCCGGTTGATGGTGAACCTGAAAAGAAAGAGGGTGGTGTGGTTTTAGCAAAGAGTATGGCGCCTATCTTTAAAAATTCCTTAATTGCTTCTGGAATTTTACCTGTTTTATGCAATACTAATCAAATTAATGAAACAGATAAAGTTCAGGTTGATCTTAAGAACAAAAAAGTAATTGTTAATCAAGATAAAGAGTTAGACATGAAATTGCCTATTGATTATCAGATGAATAAAATAGCTGCAGGTGGTATGAACTATTTTGATGCCGGAAATGAATTACAGAGATGGGCTGCTGCCTACTGTGATAATAATGATATAGATTATAATAATAAGGTAGATAATAAGGAGAGTATGAGTATAGAGGAAGCTTCAGTAGATGCTCAGTTAGAAAAAACTACTGTACCTCAAACATTGGCTCAAAAAATTGTTGCTTTAAATAGAATAGATGGTAAAGACGCTATTCTGCCTGGAGAGACAGCAGAAGTAAGAATACGTGGAGTTTATTCACAGGATACTACAGGTCCGATGACTATAGAGGAATATCAGGCAATGTCCGGGGGACAATTTGGGGCAGAGTTTGTAGTACAATCACTTTGTCATACTGGTGAATGTCCTTCATCAGAGGATAGAGAAAAACATAGCTATATGGATGAGTTTATCACAGAGCGTGGTGGGGTTTGTTTGAAACCAGGTGAAGGAATAATTCATACTATTGGTAATCGCTTTGTACTGCCGACAGATGTTATTGTAGGTGGAGATTCCCATACTAGGACACCTCGGGGTTTATCTTTTCCGGCAGCATCTGATATAGTAGCAGGTGCTATGAAGTATGGCAAACAGGCCTTAACTATGGATGAATCTGTTCGGGTAGTATTTAAAGGAAAGCCAAATAAGGGAATTACTGCCAGGGATTTAGTATCGACTCTGGTAGTTTATGCAGAAAAGACAGTTGGTAAGGCTGTTTATAATGGTAGGATAATAGAGATGGAAGGGTTAGAATTTCTTGACTCTGACGAGCGTTATATCCTTACAAATGCTGTTGCGGAACGTAGTGCTTCAGCAGGAATAATTCCATCAGATGAAAAAACCATTGGAGCTATCAAAAAGAATCTGGAATATTTGAAATCTAGAAGTGATGTAGAAACAGTGCCTTCTGTAAGAGATACAATTAATACAATAGAAGAATACCTAACTAACCCAGTATTGATAAGTGCTGATCAAGGTGCTGACTATGCTGCAACAATAGAAATACCACTTGAAGAGGTAAACGAACCATTAGTGGCCAAACCACATCATCCAGATAATGTGGCATATCTATCAGAGGTAGCTGGCACTGAATTAGATGAAGTCTTTATAGGTAGTTGTGTTGGTGGTGATATTGAGAGTATTAGGGCTGCTGCACGTATCTTGGAAGGACATCAGATAATACATCGAATCAATCTTGTTGTTAGTCCTGCTTCTCTGGATATATATACAGAGTTAGCTCAGGACGGTTCATTAGCTATATTGACAGCTGCTGGCGCTACAGTGATCATGCCTGGATGTGGACTTTGTATGGGTAATAAACGTCGTATAGGCCCAGGATCTACTGCTTTGACAACTACAACACGTAATTATCAGTCTAGAATTGGTCCAGCGGATTCCAAAACCTATCTAGGTAGTGCCCATGTAGCTGCCTGTGCTGCTATACTTGGTAGATTCCCAACAGTTGAAGAATACTTTGAGATGTGTCAACGACCCCACCCAAATCGTAGATTTGGATGAGGCTTGGTGTGCCTTGTAAATACAAGAAACAGTAGGTGTAAATC
>JBDNGI010000418.1:0-3288 GCA_041689345.1 Halanaerobiales bacterium | reverse complement strand
TATACACTCTAACACTCCTTCTTGATGTAGCTAAAGCTACATCTATATAATTATCTATCTCTTCAATTTCTCCTTTTTTATCAACTATCAACCAATTCCCCTTTAAATAGCCTCTTTCTCTTTAGAGAAATACCCAATTTATTAGTCATTTTTTTGAGATCACTTTCTTCCCTTTTTGTGACAATGGAAATCACTGTACCGACAGCACCCATTCTCCCTGTTCTACCAGAACGATGGAGATATTGTTTGGAATACCTGGGCAAATCCCAATTAATAACATGGGTTAATCCCTCAATATCTAATCCCCTTGCGGCTAGATCAGTGGCTATTAGCATAGGAAACTCTCCTATACGAAATTTTCTTAGTGCCTCTTTTCGCTGGTTTTTCTTAGAATCACCAGTGAGCACACCTAAATTCAAGCCTTCATACCTTAATTTATCTGCAATTTCAGAAATATCCCTGGAATTACTCACAAAGACTAAGGCCTTTATATCTCCCGATCTAATTATTTTTCGAAGAATCTGGATCTTTTCCCTTTCATCAGATAAGATAGCTATATGTTCTGTATTAGAAGAAACACCTTCATCTTTTTGAATTTGTATTGTTTCAGGTTCTCTCATTAATTTCTGGCCGATTTCCTCCGTACCTTCTGATAGGGTAGCTGAAAAAAATAAGATTTGTCTATCTCTCAAGGTTGTTTTAATAATACTTTTTAGATTAGCCACATGCTCCTGGGCAATCAAAACATCAAATTCATCCACTACAATTGTCTTTACTTGATGCATTTTAATTTTTTTCATTCTAATCAGTTCAAGTAACCTACCAGTAGTTCCCACTATTATGTGAGGATGATCTCTTAAATTGACTAGCTGTCTCTTAATATTAGCCCCACCTATAATAGGCAGACTCCTAATATCACTACCCTTTGTCCACTGCTCAATAGTTTGGAAAATTTGCATGGACAATTCATGTGATGGTGATAGAATCACTACTTGGACATTTTTCTTACTAGTATCTATCTTATCAAGTAATGGTAGTAGATAAGCAAGTGTTTTACCTGTTCCCGTCGGTGATTCTGCAATGACATCCTTAGCTTCCAAAATTAATGGAATAGCTCGTTCCTGGATAGGAGTAGGTGCTTCAAATCCTGAAGAACGCCATGCCTCTTGCAAAAATTGTTTAATATTTAATAAGAGTGGCCAGTTATTGGCCCCTGTTGTATCGCTTTTCATATTGTAATTCCCCTCTATTTCTTTTACTTTAATATACTCTCTTTCCCCTATATGTATCCCTCAGGAGGCAAGATTCCGTGTAACAATTTATAGTTTCCTAAATGTCCTCTCCTGTTGGACATCAATATCAAATTATATTCTACATTCCGATTTAGAAAGGCATACAGAATATATTAAACCTCCAATAATCCCCAAAATTAAATACTATTCCATCCATATAAAAAGTATAAAGGTGGTCATCCGCAAAATTAAATGAATCTTGTATAATCTTCTAGGCAGTACTTTCTATATTAAGATATTTCTCGATATGTAGTTTATTTGATTTGGTTTTTGCCTGTGTCGAAGCCAGGCTGGCCAAATTTAATAAGTTTCTGACTAAGATAATAGGTTTCTCTTCTCTGGTAGTTCCACGGCGTCCCCCGGCAATTCCAACAGATATACCAAGTTCTATCTCCCCTGAATAGGTTTTTGAAGAAACCATTGATTGGAGTTTTATAGAAAACTCTTTACTTTGTCTTTCACTATAAGTAGATAATATGACAAATTCATCACCACCATATCTACACAGGAACATATCCTTTCTTATACTTTCTTTAAGAATTAAAGCTAGTTCTTTTAATACAGTATCTCCCCTGGCATGGCCATATTCTTTGTCGATTTGGCCAAAATTATTGATATCAATAAATATTATAGAAATCTCCTTTCCCTCTTTTATAAGCTTCCCGGCCTGATAATAGAGATAATTACTCTTATACAAACAGGTAAGTGGATCAAAGTATTTACTTATCTCTACAAGCAAATCTGTTCTTTTTACTACTCCCACCAGACTACCTTTCTCTATAACAAACAAAAAATCAGCATTATTCTCTTCGATAATATTCACTGCACTCCAGATAGAATCCTTTGCTGAAACAACAACATACTCTTTACTCATAGCATCAGCAATAATCCGATTAGGATGAGTAGCCAGTAATTCACAAATTGTAATAACACCTACTAATCTATCATTATCCAATACTGGAAAATAATTTTGTCCAATAGTTAAAGAGAAATCCATAACTTTCTGTACACCATCCAATAGATTAACAACTTCAAAATTACTAATCATTATATTTCTGACATATTTAATCATATTTCAATCGACTTGCTAATTTGTAGTGTAATATTGACTTGAGCCTTAATAATCGATTTTTCATCAGCAAGCTTACCCCCTTCCTCTAAGATTATAGAAACTAAGTTTTCCTTTGAGAGCATTTTAAGGAGAGAGGATTTAATAACCAGTGATTCAATATCAGGGTGTTCGATCTTCTCAATAATATATTGATCTGGTGATAGGATGTCTACCATCATCCGTGCAGCTTCTGGGCCAATAGGGGCTTTCTTTCCCACAATCAGTACATCCTGCATTGGCGGCATTTCAAACTCAGATATACGCATATTTATTTCTGCTCGCTTAGAATATTCAATATTTTTATCCATCTTTAGGTACACCTCTTTTTATAAAAATATTATAAGATAATATTATACGATTAACTGATAAATTCGCATTTTTTTGCAGTCGATTATTACGAATATATCACCTCTAATTTAAGTATATACCATTTGTTTCCTTTAGTCAACGATAATCAATTAAAATAAAGTTAAATCAAGTAATTTTTTTCCTTTCATGTCTAGTAATAACTATCTCCTACTAGCAATCCAATAAGTATTATTACCAATATAGTAGCATAAGTTCTAGAATATCATTTAGTTAATTTTTCCTCATTGTATAATTAATTCTGCATATCCAAAAAATATCCTGCCTAATAAAAAACCCTATTTGCAGGATTTTCCCCCACAAATAGGGTTTACTAGTATCAAACATATATCCATCTGGTGGAGGCTAATGACCACCCCCTGGATGGGATTAATAAATCTATCAGAGACAGCACTTCTTATATTTCTTACCACTACCACATGGGCAGGGGTCATTTCTACCTACCTTATTCTTGCTAATTATCTGTCCAGTAGCCAACTGTTTATAATCCGAATCATTTCCTGTATCTAGATAATCATC
>JBDNGI010000417.1:0-2336 GCA_041689345.1 Halanaerobiales bacterium | reverse complement strand
TTGAAAGGAAATACAATCTATGAAAAGTCATAAAGAATCAATAATTAAAGTACAGGATTTAACATACAGTTATCAGGATAATGACAATGTTTTCGAGCAAATTTCCTTTACTGTTGAATATAATAAAAAAGTAGTATTGCTAGGGCCAAATGGTGCAGGTAAATCTACTTTAATGTACAATTTATTGGGCCTACATACTCCGGATCAGGGTAATATCTATTTTGAAGGTCAGGAAATTAATAATATTAAAGAATCAAAATTACGAAAAAAGATGGCCTATATATTTCAAAACCCAGATGATCAAATATTTGCACCTACAGTAAAGGAAGATATTCTTTTCGGACCTAAACAATATAATTTTGATGCGAATATCATAAAAACAGAGATTGATAGATTATCCAAACTGCTAAATATAGAACACCTATTGACAAGAAATCCCCGACAGCTCAGTTATGGTGAGAAGCGCCGTGTAGCACTCGCCGGGGTACTGATTATGAACCCGGAGATTATATTTTTGGATGAACCACTGGCCTTTCTTGATCCACAGGGAAAAAAACAATTTATCGATATCCTGGAAAAACTTCATAATCAAGGAAAGACTCTCTTTGTTGCTACACATGATTTAAATTTTGCTGCTGAATGGGGTGATTACTTCATGCTTTTGAATGATGGTAAACTTGATACTATTAGCCAGCGAGACGTTTTTAAGAAGCAAAATAGCGCATTCCAGGGAATGGTTCCAATAACTGCGGCTGTTTTTAATGGGTTTATTTCAGAGGATAATCTTCCACTTACTATAAAAGATAGCCGTAATTTATTAAGGAAATTACCGGATTTCTAATTAGATGGATCTCATTTATCAAAAACATCCCTGCCGATTTGGGATAAAAATTATAGTCCAAAATGTCCGGAAAATAAGCTTTAAATGGAGTTTTCGGGAGATAAATTACGTAAAAGAAATCCCTAAATGATACTTTTTATCATTTAGGGATTTCTTTCTACTTTCTTTAAACTACTAATTTTTATAACATATATTTCTGATATTTTAACTTCAATTGTAATATCTAAAAGAACTTATTCTCCAGCAACTATATACTTTTGTGCTGTTAACAGCATGTTTTTCATTTCAAAGAACATTGTATTTGTAGAATAAGTAGAACCTTGACTACTATAATAACGTTTTAGCACTATTACATTGGGATTTAATGACCGGAATACCTGAAAAAGGAATACCTGCAAGATCCGAAGTGATAGGTCTATTATCAACTGAATCCTAAAATGTCAATCTCAAACGAAATGAAAAATTATCTTAATTATTTTACAGAAGTTGACAAGGAAAAAAAATTAGATAATATCATGAAAGCAGTCATTAGGGAGTGTCAAAAAGATTTTGATCGATTTAAAAAAATACCTGAAGATAAGTACCGAGAATATGTTCAACTAACTTCCCAGGCACAATCAATATGGGAAAAAGCTAAAAATAATAATGATTTTTCACTCTTCCAACCCTATCTTGAAAAGATTGTAAATTTTAATATTGAGTTTGCTGAACTTTGGGGATATGAGGACAATAAATACGATACCTTGCTAGATTACCCGGAACTTAAAGGAATATTCAAAAATGAACTAAGTAATTTAACACTAGACGACTTCTATAAATCTATTAATCTGGTAGAACCATCCCTAATCAGAATTGAAGCAGATGAACTTACATATAATCTACATATTATGATTAGGTATGAAATAGAAAAAGCCTTAATCAACCAGGATATCTCAGTTTCTGAATTACCTGACATTTGGAATGACAAGGTGGAAGAATACCTGGGGGTTAGGCCTAAAAATGACCAGGAAGGCGTTTTGCAGGATATACACTGGTCCAATGGTCTAATAGGTTATTTCCCATCTTATACCCTTGGAAATATATATGCAGCCCAATTTTACTATAAAATAAAAGAAGAAATTAATGACTTTGATGAATTAGTAGAAAACGGTCAACTAAAAGTAATAAATAATTGGTTCACAGAAAATATTCATAAACATGGCAAACTATTGAACCCTGGACAGATAATTAAAAAGGTAACTGGAGAACCTAGCAACTCTAAATATTTAAATAAATATCTGAAAGATAAATATTTTAAAGTCTATGATATATAGACATGTTGTGAACATCTCCGGCCAAATCAAAGGAAAGGATTTAAAGGAAATTTCATAAAAGAGATTATTTAGATACAATTGTACAAAATCTAAACAGGTATTTAAAAAAGGGCTGCTGATCGTTACTTATCCCATTATAGTTTAATCTAATATCACTTAGTTTAGTTCTTCCTAGTATAACA
>JBDNGI010000416.1:0-3751 GCA_041689345.1 Halanaerobiales bacterium | reverse complement strand
TTATTTTTATTATTTTTATTTATTGGCATATCTCAGGTCTATTTAGAACTTAATAGGCTTTTGCATAATATACCTGATTATAATACATTGGGGGAACAAGTTAATTGGATACTACAACATAATAATAGACTAGAAGAACTAATTAATAATTTAAAAATGTCTCCTATTATTAAAGAGACTTTAAATGAGAATCTACAGATTATATATAATACCCTCAAAGAGAGTATTATATATATAGTTAATTATCTCTTAGGTATACTTAGGAAATTACCGCTTATATTAACTATATTATTATTGAGCTGTATCGCTACTTATTTTATTAGTCGGGATCTGGATAAAATAAATAAGTTTATAATGGGTTTATTCCCTAATAGTTTTAGACCAAAGATTTATAGCATTGAAAAGGAAGTGATTAATTCAGCAATAGGTTTTATTAGAGCAGAATTAATATTAATTTTGATTACTGGAATAATAGCTTTTTTTGGTCTTTTTTTAATTAAAAATGAATATGCCCTTATTTTGGGGATAACAGTATCATTTTTAGATTTGATTCCTATTATTGGGCCGGGTTTATTATTTATACCCTGGATTATTTTTAATATGATTTCAGGTAATTTATTATTTGCTTTTAAATTGTTAATTATTTATACTATTGCTGCCGCTATTCGCCAGGGAATAGAGGGGAAAATAATTGGAAATCAGTTAGGATTACATCCGCTTGCGACTATGATATCATTTTATGTAGGTTATAGACTTATGGGTACAGTAGGTTTTATTATAGGGCCAGCTACTCTGGTTCTAGGAAAAGCAATATATAATTCAGGTATTTTATCATATTTAATTAATCCTAAGGAGTGATAAAGGATGAAAAAAATTGTTATTCTTGGTTCGACGGGTTCAATAGGAACTCAAACACTTGATGTTATAGATCATCTTAAAGATTGGAGTGTAGTAGGATTATCTGCTAATACTAGTATTGATCTTTTGGAGCGTCAGGCTAAAAAATACAAACCGGAATTTGTAGTAATAATGAATGAGGACTTGAAAAAAGAGTTAGAATATAGATTAAAGGAATTAGAAACAAATGTTTTGTCTGGAATTAAAGGTTTGGAATATTTAGCTGGAGAAGTCGATGTCGACCTGGTAGTTAATTCCTTAGTCGGTGCTGCTGGATTGAAGCCAACCATGGCTGCTTTAAATTCAGGTAACAATCTAGGTCTGGCAAATAAAGAGAGTCTGGTTATAGGTGGAGAGATAATTGAGGGATATATCAATAAAATCCTTCCTATTGATAGTGAACATAATGCTATTTTTCAAATTCTTGAAGGACATCATAATAAAGATATAGATAATCTGATTTTAACAGCTTCTGGTGGGCCTTTTAGAAATTATTCTTTTGAAGAATTAAAAAATGTAACAGTTAAAGAAGCCCTTGATCATCCCAACTGGGATATGGGAGGAAAGATTACTATAGATTCGGCAACTATGATGAATAAAGGTTTAGAAGTTATAGAAGCACACTGGCTTTTTAAACAGCCATATGATAAAATTAATGTTGCGATTCACCCAGAAAGTATTATACATTCTATGGTTGAATTTGTTGATAGTTCTATTATTGCTGAGCTAGGTGTTGCTGATATGAGGATACCTATACAGTATGTACTTACATACCCTGAGAGAATACCAGGAAAAAGTAAAAGATTAAATTTATTTGAAGTTGATCAACTGAATTTTCAAGCCCCGGATTTTGAAAGATTTCCTGCTTTAAAACTAGCTTATCAAGCTGGTCGGGAAGGTGGGACTATGCCTGCTGTTTTAAATGCTGCAAATGAAATTGCTGTATCCGGTTTTTTAAATAAAAATATATCTTTTCTTGATATTCCCTACATTATTAACAAGGTTATGGAAAAACATCAAAATATAAATAAGCCTTCATTAGATGAGATATATCAAATTGATGAATGGGCAAGACATTATGCCAAGGAGGTTATGTCTGTTGTTAACAATAATTAGTTTTATAGTAGTATTAGGTGTTTTAGTGTTTATACATGAATTTGGACATTATATTTCTGCTAAATTAGCAGGTATCAGGGTTGAGGAATTCGCTTTAGGATTTGGTCCGAAAATATTATCAACTAAAAAAGGTGAGACAGTTTATTCTATTCGTTCTATACCTTTAGGTGGATTTTGTAAAATGACGGGTGAAGTCCCACCTGATGAAAATATGAGTGATGAAGAAAAAGCTATATATTATGAGGCGAAAGAAAAAGGGCAGACTTTTGACCAAAAATCGGCCTGGAAGCGCTTTGCTGTGATCTTTAATGGCCCTTTAATGAATTTCCTATTAGCAGCTTTAATTTTTATATTTATTTTTTCAGCATATGGTTTACCGATTGATAGTATTAATTCTAATGTTATTGGAGATATAGCACCTGGAATGCCTGCTGCTGAGGCTGGGTTTAAAATTGGGGATAAGATATTGGAGATTGAAGGTCACCCTATTGATGAATGGACTGATTTGTCTAGTATTATTAGTTCATCAGCTAATCAATCCCTGCAAGTAAAGTATGAGAGGAATAATCAAATACAACAGACCACAGTAAAACCACGTTTTAATGAGAGTGTTGGCTATGCCATAATCGGGATATCCCCACAATTAATTCGGGAAGATGTAGGTATATTTAGAGCAATTCAACTGGGTTTTATTAGGGCAGGTGGACTTATTTGGGCAACCATTGAGGCCTTTGCTAAGATGATTACAGGAAGGACTTCTGCTGATATTGGTGGGCCTATTATGATTGCTACAATGGTAGGTCAAGCTGCAGATATTGGATTTACTACAGTCCTAATTCTAATGGCCCTGATTAGTGTTAATCTGGGTATCTTAAACTTGCTGCCATTTCCTGCATTAGATGGAGGTAGACTTATTTTTATAGTAATTGAACTTATTAGGGGGAAACCTGTTAATCCTGAAAAGGAGAATATGGTTCACTTTGTTGGTTTCGTTATTTTAATGATCCTGATGGTTTTTATTATTATCAAAGATATCGGTAATTTCTTTTAAGTGTCTGTCGTTAAATGGAGGAATAATATGAGGAGAAAAACTAGAAAAATATATTATGGTAATGTAGCAGTTGGGGGAGATGCCCCGATTTCAGTGCAGTCAATGACCAATACTAAAACTACTGATCTTGAAAAAACCATTAATCAAATACAGAGATTAAGTAAGGCCGGATGTGAGATAATCAGAGTGGCAGTTCCAGATATGGATTCTGCCAAAAAGTTATCTGAACTTAAAAAGAGTATTGGTATTCCTTTGATAGCTGATATACATTTTGATTACCGTCTTGCTCTTGAAGCTATCAAACAGGGTGTAGATGGTTTAAGACTGAATCCCGGTAATATTGGACAAGCAAATAAGGTAAGAGAAATCGTATTACAGGCAAAATCTGCTAAAATTCCCATACGCATAGGAGTTAATTCTGGTTCTATTGAAAAAGAACTTTTATATAAATATGGTTCTCCTACAGCAGAAGGTATGGTTGAAAGTGCATTAAAACATATAAAGATATTAGAGAAAAATAACTTTGAAGAAATAGTCATTTCTCTAAAGTCTACAGATATTATGATGACAATTAAGGCATACCAACTTATGGCTGAAAAGGTAGATTATCCCTTGCACATTGGGATTACTGAAGCAGGTACATTTTGGTCTGGTACAATTAAATCATCTATTGGTATTGGTTCTCTT
>JBDNGI010000415.1:0-4731 GCA_041689345.1 Halanaerobiales bacterium | reverse complement strand
CTCAGAGGAGTAACCAAGATTCCTGGGATTGATCTTTAGATTCATTTTTTAGGGTTTAATAAATTAAATAAATTTTGTCAATTTATGATAGAATGAATAAGATATAATGAAAAGATATTATGGTAATAATAAATTACATAAAATGTATAGGCATTTTTATCTCAGATACCGATAAATACAGTATAAAAGAAGGAGATTGTTGATCTTCTTGAATATTTACATGTAGTATTTTTTGTAATATTTATATTTATTAATGGTTTTAAATTAAGAAATACGAGGGAGGAATATAGATGAAAACAGATATTGAAATTGCTCAATCTGCGAAAATGAAGCCGATAGTTGAAATAGCAGAAGAAATAGGTCTAGAAGAAGATGATATTGAACAATATGGAAAATATAAAGCCAAGATAAATTTAAATGTGTTTAACAAATATACAGGGGAAAAGGATGGCAAATTAGTTTTAGTTACAGCAATAACTCCGACTCCTGCGGGTGAAGGTAAAACAACAACAACAGTAGGATTAGGTCAGGCTTTAAATAGGCTAGGTAAAAAAGCGATTATCGCTTTACGGGAGCCATCTCTAGGGCCTACTATGGGTATAAAAGGTGGAGCAGCCGGTGGTGGTTATTCACAGGTGGTTCCTATGGAAGACATTAATCTCCATTTTACAGGTGATATCCATGCAATTGGGGCCGCTCATAATTTACTATCTGCTGCGATTGATAATCATATTAAGCAGGGTAATGATCTAGGTATTGATCCAACAAAGGTTACATGGTCACGGGTTGTTGATATGAATGATCGGGCACTTAGGGATATAGTAGTAGGTCTTGGCGGTAAGGCAAATGGTGTGCCCCGGGAAGATAGCTTTATAATAACTGTCGCTTCGGAAATTATGGCGATTTTATGCCTAGCTAATAGTCTTGCTGATTTAAAAGAAAAGATCAGTAATATTGTAATTGCTTATACATATCAAGGTGAAAAAGTCACTGCTGGTGACATCAGGATGCAGGGAGCAATGACTGCATTACTAAAAGATGCAATAAAACCGAATCTGGTACAGACACTAGAAAACACACCGGCATTCATACATGGTGGACCTTTTGCTAACATAGCCCATGGTTGTAATAGCATAATGGCAACAAAAATGGCTCTTAAATTCGGAGATATTGCTGTTACTGAGGCTGGTTTTGGTGCTGATCTTGGTGCCGAAAAGTTCTATGATATTAAATGTCGTTACGCTAATTTAAAACCAGATGCAACTGTAATTGTTGCAACTATTCGTGCATTGAAGATGCATGGTGGTGTAGATAAAGGTGAATTAAAAGAAGAAAATTTAGGGGCGGTAAGTAAGGGTTTTGAAAACCTAGAAAAACATATAGAGAACATTAGTAAATTTGGTGTTCCTCTAGTAGTTGCCATAAATAGATTTCCTGAAGATACAGAAGCTGAGTTAGAATTGGTAAGGGAAAAATGTCAGGAACTAGGTGCATCGGTTGCTCTATCTGAAATTTGGGCTAAAGGTGGAGAAGGTGGAATTGAACTAGCAAAAGAACTTGTGAATATTTTAGAAAAAGAGAACAGTAAATTTCGTTTTATCTATGAAGATGAACTATCTCTAAAAGAAAAGATTAAAAAGGTTGCCAGTGAAGTATATGGTGCCGATGGTGTAGATTTTAGTTCTAAGGCTTTAAAACAGATAGGGCAATATGAGGAATTAGGGTATTGTGAGCTACCCATCTGTATGGCAAAAACACAGAGTTCTATTTCTGATAACCCTTCATTATTGGGTAGGCCTGAAAATTTCAGGGTTTCTGTACGAGAGATTAATCTTTCTGCTGGTGCTGGTTTTGTAGTACCAATATCTGGACCTGTTTTAACAATGCCTGGATTACCCAAGAAACCATCAGCAGAGTTAATAGATATTGATGAAGATGGTAAGATCTCAGGATTGTTTTAATTGTAATAATCTACAAAATGTTAAATAAAACTTGTTTTTGGTAATCTATTGTGTTACAATTTTATTAAAATAAAAGTGGCTGAGTAGGGATCATGCGTAAGAGTGCTTAAGGATGGGACGTTGCCTTAAGACGAAATACCTTTTGGTTAATATCAAATTTAGCTACACTAATTTGATATAACTTTAAGGTTGCGGTATGATTGCCGCGTCCGTTGCTACCAAAGAGTAGATATAAACCTTTCTCTTTGGTGTGCAGATATTTGCCACACCTAAAAGAGAAGGAGGTGGATAATTATGCAACATTCTACTCGTCGTTTAGTATATTTATCTTTTATGATTGCTTTGAGTATAATTTTAACACGTATATTTAGTATAAGAATTGTTATTGGTGGTGTAGAGGGTATAAGAATTGGTTTTGGTGGTTTACCTATAATACTTGCTAGTATATTGTTTGGCCCACTTGCTGGTGGGATAGTAGGAGCAATAAGTGATGTATTAGGATATCTTATAAATCCAATGGGTGCTTATATGCCCCACTTTACTCTCACTTCATTTTTAACTGGGTTTATACCAGGTTTAATAGTTCATTATCTCTTTAAACAGAGAATAAACTATCTTACCTTATTAATAGCAATTGCTGTAGGTCAAATCATTTCATCTATTATACTTGTTCCAATATTTTTAGAAATGCTATTTGCTATTCCTTTTAAGGCTACAATCATACCAAGAATAGTAGGACAATTAATTCATATACCTATTTTTGCATATGTGATTAAAGCACTACTTCGTTATGATCTGATTAAGTCTAATTGTGCAGGCGGTAATCTATCAGTTTAAATATAGCTTCGAACCCTCGGATTTAAAATAACCGGGGGTTATTTTTTTAAATTATTTCAAAATTAATTTAGATCTTTTTTTGATATGGTGGAGTGAATTGCTTTAACAATATTGTATCTTATAAAAGTAGATAATAGAATGTATACAATGTTAAAAACTTGACAAGCAATATTTATAAAGATATTATAAATATTAATAAGTAAATGGTTTATTAATTTTTTTCCTTATGATAATTTTTCAATAATATTTTAAATTAGAAATAACGGAGGTAAATATAATCATGTATGATAATCTTACTACAAAAGAAATGATAGGAAAAATTGAGGTTTTAAAGAAAGAAAGAAATGCGATTATTATGTCTCATTATTATCAACATGATGAGGTACAGGATATAGCTGATTATTTAGGGGATTCTTTTGGTTTAAGTCAGAAAGCAGCTACTACAGCTGCTGATATGATAGTATTTTGTGGAGTTAAATTTATGGCTGAGAGTGCTAAAATTCTTTCTCCTGATAAGACTGTTGTATTACCGGAAAAAATGGCGGGTTGTCCAATGGCTGATATGGTAGATGTTGCTGGCTTGAGAGAGATGAAGAATAAATATCCTGATTATACTGTAGTGACTTATGTTAATTCAACAGCTGCAGTGAAAGCTGAAAGTGATGTTTGTTGTACATCTTCAAATGCCCTGCAGATAGTTGAGTCTATTAATAATGATAAAATTTTGTTTGTACCTGATAAAAATTTAGGAACATATGTAGCAGATCGAACTGATAAAGAGGTAGTAGTTTGGGATGGATATTGTAACACTCATTATCGTGTTAAAGTTGAAGATATAAAGAAAGTTAGAGATAAATTTTCTGAAGCTCCTATTTTAATACACCCTGAATGTAGACCTGAGGTAGTAACTATGGCTGATTATGCAGGTAGTACTGCAGGTATATTGAAATTTGCCCGAGAGAGTAAGGCAGATACGCTGATAATTGGGACAGAACAGGGTATTTTATATCAGCTTAAAAAAGAGAATCCTGATAAGAAGTTTTATATTTTAAGCCCTAAGTTGATCTGTCCAAATATGAAAAAGACTCATTTGGATAAAGTCTTGAATTCTTTAGAAAATACTGAGTTTGAGATAACTATTCCAGACGATGTTAATGAAAAGGCTTATCAGTCTTTATACAAGATGTTAGAATTGGCTAGGTGAAATTAATATGAAAAATAATAAAGGAATAAAAATAATAAATACTGATTTTCTTGTTGTTGGAACAGGGATAGCTGGATTATATACAGCATTAAAATTAAGTTCATTGGGAAATGTTACTATATTGACTAAAGAACAATTGGAAAACAGTAATACTCAGTTTGCTCAGGGTGGTATTGCTGCTGTACTTGATAAAGGTGATTCCTGGAAACTACATATGAAAGATACTATCAAAGCTGGTGCAGGTTTATGTAATCGAAAAGCAGTTGAGGTTTTGGTTACTGAGGGCCCTGCTAGGGTTAAGGAACTAATTAAACTTGGGACCAGTTTTGATCATATTGAAGGTGAATTAGACTTAACTCAGGAAGGGGCACACAGCAGGCGAAGAATATTACATGCCCGTGGGGATGCTACTGGTGTTGAAATTAGAGAATCATTAACTAAAATGATCTTAAGTAACGACAATATTAAATTACATGAAAATACCTTTATGATTGAACTTTTGTCAGCTAAGCTTGATAATGGAGATAAAAGTGATATAAAACAAAGTAATGTAAAAGTTAATAATAGAGATGCTAATGGTCTAGAAGAAGAAAAACAGGTTTCTGGAATTTTGGCTTTTAGTAATAATGTACCAGTTATATATAAGGCTAGGGCTGTTATTCTGGCTAGTGGTGGAAGTAGTCGGGTCTACTCTAATACCAGCAATCCCCCTGTTACTACAGGTGATGG
>JBDNGI010000414.1:0-2374 GCA_041689345.1 Halanaerobiales bacterium | reverse complement strand
GGTAAGAAACTCTGTGCCCAGAAACCAACACTCCGCATCGCATCAGGAAATACTAACCAGAGTATAAATGTAAGAGCTGTTATTACTAGTACAGATGGAACAAATATACCGGTAATCCTATCAGCAAACTCCTGAATAGGAACCTTTGTACCTTGTGCCTCTTCCACCATCTTAACAACCTGTGCTAAGAAGGTATCTTTACCGACTTTTGTTGCTTTAACTTTTATTAAACCATTTTGGTTAACTGTTGCACCAATTACCTCATCATCAACAGTTCTTTCAACAGGCATCGATTCCCCTGTCGCCATTGATTCATCAATTGTTGTTTTACCTTCTACTATTTCTCCGTCTGTCGGAATCTTCTCACCAGGTTTTATTAACATTACATCACCTGGATGTACATCTTCAATTGCTACCTCTTTCTCCTTACCATCAACAATAATAGTAGCCGTTTTAGCTCCAAGTTCCAGTAATTTTTTAATAGCCTGAGAAGCACGACCTTTAGCAGTTTCTTCAATATACTTACCTGTCAGATGAAAGGCCATAATCATTGCCGCTACACCAGCATAGTTTGCTATTGGTGTAAAAAATACTGCCGGACCTGTAATAAAAGCTGCTCCAGTACCAATAGCTATCAGTACATCCATATTTGCACTACCATGACTAACTGCCCTATAAGCAGTTATAAAAGTCTTTTTTCCAAATATAAATAATGGTGGTATTGCTAATAAAATCATACCTAAATTGAAAATTGTCATATTTGGCCAGGCAATACCAAAAACCATCTCCGGTATCATCCAGAGTATAATGGGTATGGTAAAAAGCCAGGTCCCCCACATCTTACTCTTTGCATCTTGAACTTTCTTTAAGTCATTATCTTCCTCTGCCTCAGTTGTTTCATCACCTTCAAAGCCTAGCACTTCATATCCTGTATTTTTAACAATTTTTTTAAAATCATTTCTCGAAAGAATATTTGGGTCATATTCAACTGAACCTTTTTCTGAAGCTATATTTACATTAGCTTCATAGACACCATCTGCTTTATTTAAAGCCTTTTCTACTGCTGCAGAACAGCTAGCACAGGTCATGCCGCCAATCTTAAGTATAACTTTTTCCCTCTCATCTTTCACATCATAACCTGTTCCCCGTACAATTTCTGCTAGTTTCTCCTCATCAATAGTAGATGGATCAAACTCTACATAGGCCTTTTCTGCTGAAAAATTCACCTGTGCCTGATGAACTCCTTTAGCTTTATTTAAGGCCTTCTCTACTGTTTGAGCACAACTTGCACAACTCATTCCTTCTAACAGTAACGTTGTTTTTTTTAATGACATTCCTCTTTCTGCCATTATTCATACACCTCCATGTTTTTTATCTCAACGGTGTTCTAAGCCTCTCAGTTCTAAATAAGGGGACGCACCGTTAAATTATCTATACTTTATACCCCTACCAGGTATGCTATATAGAAAATATAACACTTCTAATTTAGTTTGTCAAGTATATATCAGATAAATTCGTAGATCTTATTATCTCTTTTAAATAATCTGAAGGCATAATAAGCACTAAGATTCAAATTTAGTTATTAAGTTAGTTTCTTAATCATTAATTCTTACATCAATATCTTCTTTGTTCGTTGAATACATCCTTGCAAAAAAGAAAAAACTATCTCTTTTTAGAAATGAATTTCTTTTCTATTGAAACAAATATAACACAATTATACTTCTAACTTATGTTATCTCTATTTTTGACTCTTATATAAATATGTTAACCAGTAAACCCCCAAATATAATTATTGCAAATAAGTAGGCTGTTTTCCTCTTTAATGATGTATTACTAGACATATCATGTGAATCTGTTTTATGTATTTTCATGTACTGTTTTTTTAGATATATCAACCAACCAGCCATTAAGACAAATAAGATATTCAAGTAAAATGTATAGTCAATTTTAAATCTAGCAACTTCGCTTACCACCTTATTACTCTCTGGCAAAACACCTAACATTCCAAAGAAACCATTTAAAATAAGTGCCGTTAGGACAATACTTATATACATAATCCCAGCAATATAGAGTGCGACTTTTTTACCATAATACTTGGCATTCACTGCTACGAGAGATGGTACCATTAAATCAGAGTATATAAATCCCATTATCCCAGCAAATAAAACACCATTAGTATTAAGTACTGTTGCCAAAGGAATATTCCCCATGGAACCTATAAAAGTCATCGCTGCCACAAAGGGAGCAATCATAGCAATCGTAAACCCAATTAAAATCTCTTCCCAGACCATTTTCCATTCATTGACAAAGCTATTACCAACCATTCTCCATCCTTTTTTGCTCTTAATTCTTTTCTTCCAGTCAAATTCTTCTT
>JBDNGI010000413.1:0-4280 GCA_041689345.1 Halanaerobiales bacterium | reverse complement strand
TCTTCTGATTGTAATGGAAAATCTAATGTCTCATAGATAACCCTTATTTCAGCCGATGATGGCATAAATTCTAGTTGCTTCTTTATCTCCTTAAAACTATTTTTTATTGTATTTATCCTTCTTAACTGCTCCGGCCAATCTAAATATTCATCTGGATTATTTTGAAGAATTAAGTTCCCTACCCTATCACCATATTTATCCAGGACTTCCTCTTGCCATTCAGATTTTGTTAACCTATTAGCCTTAATTTTACCAGGATCAATATTATCTAGATTGAGTTCTAAAAATCTATTATAAAAATCAATTGCATAGCCAGTTGCAACACCAACAGCTATTCCGTGACTGGCCGGCTTTTCATTTCTTAATAACTTCATCATCTCCCAGTAATGACCCATATTATGTTCATTTGAAGCAACAGCTCTGGTTTGACCGATAATCAGGATAGTTATACCGGCAAGGATAAGGGCTTCAATAATATTGCGTACACCTTCATCTGTTCTATTAATAATACCATCTACACTATTTATACATTTTTCTACAGCTTGGGATACTATGTCAATAGTAACAGGACAGTATTCTTCTTTATTTATGATTTTACCCAGTTTCCAATCTGCTATGGCAATATATTTCCCAACAACATCACCAAAACCCGCAATTAACATTTGATAAGGGGCTTTTTTCATTATTTCAAGATCACAGATTAATATCTCTGGACTAACAGCTGGTTTATTTACTTTTAACTTACCATGGATAAGTGGGGCAATTACAGAAGTATAACCATCCATAGAAGGTGCAGTACCGATACTAACAAAAGGCAGCTCAGTATTTACCGCCACATAGCGTGTTATATCATTAATTGTCCCTGAACCCACAGCTATCATAAAATCTGTATCAAGATCAACTGTTAACAACACTTCCCCAATTGCTGTTTGATCAGGTAACAATTGCTCTTCTCTTTCCAGTTTACATAATCTTACTTGATAGCCCGCATCAGTTAGCATCTCTTCCACTTTCTGTCCGACAATAGGATAAATTATATCATCAGTAATGACAACTACATTTTTCCCATAGTCTCTTTTTTTTAGATATTTAATAGTATTATCCAGGATACCATTACCTATATAAATATCCATATCTGGCTTCATGTGTTTCATACCACAGTCACATTTAATATCAGGCAATATTAACTCTTCCTCATTATATTTAATTTCAAAAGACATTTTTAACACCTACCCTTTCTATTTAGAATCAATTCATCCTAATAATAATATTTTAAAATTGCTACATACTGCCTTATAAAACTATTTTATGTATAAATATTCTTCATCTGCCAGACATCAAGTGACTTAAGCACTGCATTTTTACCCTGTGAACGCAGGGATACACCAATACTATCTTCACGGTCTGGATAAACTCGGATGGCTACACACTGCTTGCCATTGACAAATACCTCTACAACACTTTTATCCACAAATACTCTTAATTGAAGAGGTTCTCCCTCTTCCAGACAAATAGTCGCTATTTCCGGAGGCCTTGATTGTACATCAGCAGATCTGGAAGAATAAGATGAATCTATTGTAATAACACTATCATTTTCTTTACTCCAAAAAACCCTCTCGCGGTAGAAAACAATACGAGTCAATTCTTCTTTATCAGGTGAGCGCAGAACATTCAGTTCTATCACAGGGGCACTATCAATTTCAATCTCAGCCTTGAGTTCCATAGAATTTCCCTTTATATTTTCTAGCACAACTTCCTCATTTGCCGGTAAAATAACTTTTTCTAAATGTTGATGATTTTCTCTTAATGATTCAACATCTTCAACCGGTTCTATACTTAACTCATCCTTACCCAGCAAAGTTAATTTACGAGGCAAACTCATAATCTGATTCCAGCCCACAGTAGGTTTAGCCGAATTCATATTAAATATTACATTAACACCACCTTTACCATCAGGAGTAGCCGAAGGTGCATGAACCCCACCAGGGCCAACTGCTCCAAAATTAAATTCATGATGTGAAGTAACCACAAATTTATCCCGTTCTTTATCATAGTCTCCCAGAAGCGCCTGCCCACCACTCATATGGCTAAAGAATAGTAGAATATACCTATCACCAATCGGCCAGAAATAAGGACAAGCTCCATCATCTCCCAGACGAGTAAAACGGTCGCCCTCAACAAAGGGATGTAAATACTCCCAGGTTTTTAAGTCTTTTGAACGAAGGAGGAAATCTGCTCTAGTTCTTTTACCGGTCTGTTCATGAGGAAGAGTACCTGCTGATAATGAATAATAGACCCCATTCTTTTCCCATATACAGGGATCAAATACATTTGGAACTGAGCAATCTATAGGAACAACTGCTTCACCTGTCAGCTTTTCCCAATTTAACAATAGAGGATCATTTGAAGTAGCCACCATATTTCCAACTTCAGTACCATGATACATAGCAATAACCCGATTATCTTCAACAAAAGTAGCTCCAGAAAAACAACACTTCTCTGGATTAGGATAAATTGCATAAGGGAGATCCTTCCAGTATATTAAATCATCACTTACCGCATGCCCCCAGTGTTGGCGAGGATCTTCTGGTGGATAGCCTTGGTAAAATAAATGCCAGCGTCCCTGCCAGAAACAGAGCCCATTGGGATCATTCATGGTACTTTCCGGACTAACAAAATGGTATTTGGGACGATATGAATCTGTAGACAGTTTCCTCCTTGATTCTATAAATCTTTTCATCAATAGGTTTTTTTTCAATTGTTCTTTCTGTTCTTTCAGAGTTACAGCAAATTTATATTCAGGTACAGAAGAAGAAAAATCGTCTTTTCTTTTTTTATTATTCTTTTTAGTTATCATTTTATATTAATCCTCTCCAATATTTAATAAAAAATATGTTCTACTTGGGGAAAGTAGCAATCTCTATAATGCTGCCTAATTAAAAGTTTATACCTACTTTATGCTTTCACTAATTCCCCATCAAGATCCCAGAGATCTCTCCAGGTATCTGCACTTTCCCAGAGAAAGACCTGACCTTTAATCAAACGACAACCCTTATCTATTTTTGATATTTGCTCCATCTCTGCCTCAGTAAGGGGATCTTCAACTACACTTCTAAGATTACTCATATATTCATTTCGATGGATTGAAAATGGAAGAGGCACCTGTCCACGTTGTACCGCCCATTTAACACAGATAACAGCCGGATGAACATTATGATCTTCTGCAATTTTAACAATTACAGGATCTTCTATATCAACAGTATCATTTTCAGTCTTATCACGATCAGGTCGGGTAGGAGAACCAATTGGGGTAAAGCCCATAGGTACTATCTCCTTTTCCTTACAATAATTAAAAAATTCTTCTTGCTGGAAATGGGGATGTAATTCCATCTCATTACAAGCCGGTTGTATCTTAGCATCCCTTAATAGTAATTCAAATTTAGGTATAGTCATATTGGATGTTCCGATATGCTTGACAAGACCCATTTCTACTAATTTTTCCATCTCACGCCAGGTTTCCATGAAGTTTTCATGGATATAGGGGTCAGCATTGGGATCCCGAGAATCAACATCTACCCCTGGGGCATGAAAGTTAGGAAAAGGCCAATGAACAAGATATAAGTCCAAATAATCCAACTGTAAATCTGAGAGGGATTTTTTGCAAGCAGGAATCACATTCCCTTTCCCATGGCTGTCATTCCAAAGTTTAGAAGTAATCCATAAGTCTTCCCTGTCTATTTCCTTCATTATATCTTGAAAAGATTCTCCAATTTCTTTTTCATTATGATAAGCTGCCGCACAATCGAAATGCCTGTAACCTATCGCCGCTGCACATTTAACAGCCTCAGCAATTTCTTCAGCAGAAAAGCGATCAGAACCAAATGTTCCCAGTCCTACAGCTGGAATCTGATCACCATCATATAGCGTTCTTTTAGGAACTTCATTAGGGTCAATACTATCTTTAGCAATTTTAAAATCAGTCATTATTTAAATACCTCCTATTTTTATTTCGAAATACTCTCCTAACATATTAATCCATCGAGGCCGTTATAGCAGAATGTTCGGACGTATCCCACCAACTATATGGAAAATACTTAATCTGTTACTACTCCCTTTTTCAGAATAATATTAGCATATAAAGCTTGTTCCCCGGTTGCTACTATAGCATAAGCATTCTTCGCCCTTTCATAAAAGGCAAAACGTTCTACATGTTCAAAGTCAGTATGTTTTTTATCATATTTTCTAACAATCTCCTGATAATCCTTCCAAATTACAGGATC
>JBDNGI010000412.1:0-2171 GCA_041689345.1 Halanaerobiales bacterium | reverse complement strand
TTTCGAAAGATCGATAAGCAGAAGATCCCTGTGTTTGAGATTGCAACTTGCCGTCAATGCAAATCATTATATCTAGTTGGCGAAACACAGAAGGATGAAGATAAATATATTTTCAAACAACCTGGGAAGGGTTACTATGAAGATAAAGGGAATCTTGAATATTATTTAGTATTAGATGATGAAACCAGAAATATAATTGACAATGAGGATGAGATAGTAAGTGGGGGAAATTATGATAATAGTGGTTATTATAATCTATGTCCCGGCTGTGGTTCTATCGAATCAGATAATCTATTTGGTGACTTATGTGAATGTAATTCTGAGTACATAAAGCTTTTGCGGATTTCTTCTAAAGAGGGATTAGTTCATAAATGCCCAGCCTGTGGGAGCGTAAGTCCACAGGGTTCTATTATATGGCGCTTTTTATTAGGAAATGATGCTGTTACAAGTGTACTGGCAACTTCCCTTTATCAACAATTACCTACTATGAAAATCCATAATATTAAAGAAGAGAATAATACTTATGATTTATGGTCTGCTGATTCTAATAATAGTCCTCAAGTTATTGATGATCAGAAAAAAGAAGCCAGACAATTATTAGCCTTTTCAGACAGCAGACAGGATGCAGCATTTTTTGCTACTTATTTACAAAATACTTATACTAATATTATTAGGAAACAGATATTATTACGTGTCATCAATGAAAATAAAAAGCTGGTAATAAAAAATCGCTGGAGTTTAAAAGACCTGGTTAGTAATTTAAAATCATATTTATCTAAATTAGATTTATTCCCTGGAATGAGTCTGCAGGGAATTGAGGATATTTCCTGGAGTTGGTCTTTATATGAGTTCCTTTCAATGGAAGGCCGAAATAGTCTAGAATCTCTTGGTCTCCTTACTTTTAAGCTAAGAAAACCAAATAACTTTGCTGCTCCGCCATTGAGGGTGAACCATGGAATTTGAGTAAGGACGAAACCTGGTCTCTTTTGCAGGTTTTGTTGGAAGGATTCAGAAAATATGGTAGACCGCCATCTTTTGAGTTAAGCAATTCAAAAATTATTAAGAGACATATATTTGCTACAGCATTGTCCTTTTTCTGGAAAGATAACTCGGATTACTTTGGAAGTGTGGAAGATTTCTTCTTTCATGAGGGGGTTACAGGTCCGGATTTATTTATGAATTACTTATCTAGTAAACCCGGGGATTTAAAAGATTATATTGTTGATGCAGTTCCCTCAGCAATGCATGAGGTATTAAAACTGAATACCTGGGGTTGGGTTGGTGATTTATACAATCAGGACAATGGAGTAATGTTAATAGCAAATAAACAACTAACAAGTGATATAAGTCAGTTAGAAAAGGTTAAAGATAATTATGTTTTTTTACAAAAATTTCGTAGAGCTGATGTAATTAAAAGGAATATTAGTACAATTAAGAAGCGTTACTTAATTAATTTCTTGTCTCAAAATAATATTATTCCTAAGTACGGTTTTCCGGTAGAACTCATTATCTTACACTTAATTATAGAACTACAAAACAAATCAGAGATTTTGCAGACAAGCAATTTATCACTTCCAGTCCTACTGACAATTATTTTAGGGAATATAAAAGTATATATCATGGACCTGAACCTTATGTGAAGTCATTTAAAAATACTAAAGAAGAGTATAGGTATATAGTTAAGATAATAGATAATTATTTGGAGAGTGGTATTAGCGGCCATGAGATTGCTGTTATAAGTCCTACGGAAAGAGAAGAAGTTAGTGGGATATTATCATATGAGGAAATAGAGAATTCAATACTAGAGTATGATATTTTCCCTGAAGAAGGCACCGGCGTTTGTGTTTCTTCTTTTCAGGGGTGCAAAGGGCTAGAATTTAAAGTTGTTATTATAGCAAACTATCATGACATAGAAAATTATTTTTTGAAAGATATGGAAAACGAATGGTATAATAAACAAAAATTAAAACAAATAGAGTGTCTGAAGTATGTAGCCTGTACACGTGCCAGAGATGAGCTGATTGTAACTTATGTTAAGTGAAGTGAACATTAATTATATTTATTAATACTCATATTTTTTGAATTCTTTAATAAAAGGCAAGTAGATTTAGTTGTATTAACTGTCGATAAAATTGTAGCGAAATAATGATAAGATAATGATAAGATAATGA
>JBDNGI010000411.1:0-2848 GCA_041689345.1 Halanaerobiales bacterium | reverse complement strand
GCAACCTTAAAATCCATATCACCATTGAAATCTTCCATACCCTGAATATCAGATAATATAGTTACATTATCTCCTTCTTTCATCAACCCCATGGCAATTCCAGCAACAGGTTTTTTGATAGGAACACCTGCATCCATTAGTGCTAAAGTACTTCCACAAATACTTGCTTGTGAACTTGACCCATTAGATTCAAGAACTTCAGATACCACCCTTAGTGTATATGGGAATTCTTCCTGTGAAGGAATCATAGGTAAAAGAGCTCTCTCTCCTAAGGCACCATGTCCAATTTCTCTTCTACCAGGTGATCGTAATGGCCTTGTTTCCCCAACACTGTAAGGAGGAAAGTTATAATGATGCATATACCTTTTGGTTTCATCTTCTCCAAGTCCAAACAATCTCTGCTCATCTGAAGTTGATCCAAGAGTAACAATACTCATAGCCTGGGTTTGTCCACGTGTAAACACACCAGAACCATGAACCCTTGGTATAAGCCCAACCTCACACCAGATAGGTCTTATTTCTTCAGGTGCCCTACCATCAGGCCGCACCCTGTCTTCAGTAACCATTTTACGTAATAATTCTTTACTTATTTGATCTAATAACTTAGATACCTGTTTGATTTTATCATCTTTTTCTTCATCATCTGCAAATATTTCTTTAAAATGCTCCATAGCATCCTCTTTTGCAGAATCAATTTTAGAATTTCTACTTAATTTATCAAATGTCCTTATAGCATCTTTTAAATCTTTGGTTATGTAATTTCGTAGATCATCTTCAATATTTGAATCAGGTTCAACTACATCAAACTCTATCTTTTCTTTACCTGCTTCCTCGACTATCTTCTCTTGAAAAACAGCTAACTTTTCAATCTCCTGTTGAGCTAATTCAATAGCCGCAAGCATGGTTTCTTCTGATACCTCATTAGCCCCAGCTTCAACCATCATTACGCCATCCTTTGAACCAGCTACTATAAGATTTAATTTGCTATTAGCCCTCTGTTCTTCATTTGGATTAATAATTAGCTCTTCATCAACCAATCCAACCTTAACACCTGCCATAGGTCCAGCAAAAGGTATATCTGAGATCATTAAAGCTGCAGATGCACCAGTCATTGCAATAATATCCGGTTCACAGTCATTATCAACTGATAATACAGTACAGATCACCTGAATATCATTTCTCATCCCTTTAGGGAATAACGGTCTAAGGGGACGATCAATTAGTCGAGCAGCTAATGTAGCTAAATCCCTAGGCATTCCTTCTCTTCTTTTTATACTGCCAGGAATTTTACCGATTGCATAAACTCGTTCTTCATAATTAACCATTAAAGGAAAAAAATCAACACCCTTACGGGGTTCTGACATAGCTACAGTTACAAGTACAGTGGTATCACCATATTTAACCAACACAGAACCATTAGCCTGTTTAGCTAATTTACCTGTTTCAATACTAAACTGCCTACCAGACAGTTCTATTTCCCAACTCTTCTCCATAAATAAAACCTCCTTTATTACTATTTTAGTATATCCCAAAAAAGAAATCTCATAAGAGATATAAAAACTTTAAATAATATTACAAATTAATCTTTTTTTTAATATCTTATATCTATGTATTATTTATTCACAAACAGTATATTTCTTATAATTTATTTTGCTCAAGACAACACTTTTTTTATAACATACTTCACACTCATTAATCTCAAGCTTATTATTAATACATCCATTTTTTAGAAGTAGCAGTAATCCTACAGGTAACGAATATTAAAATTAAAGAGCGGTAAAAACCGCTCTTTAATTGCTAACATTTAACCGCGTAATTCTAAACGAGAAATTAAAGTACGATAACGTGTTATATCTTTGCTCTTTAAATATCTCAACAGCCTTTTCCTTTGGCCAACCATTTTCAACAAACCCCTACGTGAATGAAAATCACTCTTATGTTCTTTAAGATGCTCGGTTAGATAAACTATCCTAGCAGTTAATAGAGCAACTTGAACTTCAGGTGATCCTGTATCACCATCTTCAATTTGATATTCTTCTATAATACTCTGTTTATTTTCTTTAGTTAACATCTTGCTTCACCTCCTTATATTTTTTAAACGCCATTAGCCAAGAAACACGTTGGAGGAACGCAGAACCTAGCAAATGGTTAAGAGTTTAAAATTCATTTTAATTGTAACATAAAAGGGATTGAGTGTAAAGAATATCTTTCTCAATCTGCTGTATAAGCTGTTTGGGACTATTAAAAGTCATTTCCTCTCGAATATATTTAACCAATTCTATTGATATTTTCTCATTATATATGTCTTCATAATCAAATTCTAGTATATGAACTTCTATTGAAAGTTTTCTGCCAGCAAATGTTGGATTACTACCGAAGTTAACTATCCCCTGATATTTTTTGCCTTTATAGATTACATAGCAAGCATAAACCCCACCAGACGGTAATACATAATCGGCATCTAATTTTAGATTTGCAGTAGGTATGCCCATTTTACGGCCTCTTCCCATACCTTTAATTACTTTACCATCTAAACGATAATATCGCCCCAGATAGTCTATTAACTGGTCCACTTTTCCTTTTTTTATTAAACCTCTGATTAAAGTGCTAGAAATCCTACTAACATTCTTCTTTATATTTTTAAGTCCAGTAACACCAAATCCCAATAGAGAGTCTATTTTTTTTTGATTTGTTAAATTACCCTGAACATTATTTCCAAGACGAAAGTCTTCTCCAACTACTAACTGAGAAATTTTAAATTTATCTATTAAATAATTATTAAAAAAGCTTTTATAATCTATTCTAGCAAAGTCCATAGTAAATGTCTGTTCTAAATAATAGTCTAAAT
>JBDNGI010000410.1:0-10481 GCA_041689345.1 Halanaerobiales bacterium | reverse complement strand
TAATTATTCATATAATATTATACTGGATCTTTATATTCCCTTAATAACTCTTGATAAATTGGTACATAAATCTCGCGATCACGAACAACACAACCACTATGTTTCTTTTTAGCCTTTAATTCAGCGCATTTACTACAGGTAACACAGACCTTCTTTTTCTCTAAACCATTATTATAAATAATATCTTTTGCAAAATCAGGATAAGCAAAGGCCTGTCTTCCAAATCCAATAAAATCTGACCAGCCTTTTTCAATTACAGCAGCAGCTACATATGGTGCATATTCCCTTAAATAACTATAACCAGTACCAACAACTTTGGCATTAGTTGTCTCTTCACTGGTGATTCTAGCTAATCTTAAAAGACGTTCTACGCCAATTAAGGGGTGCTCTGGTGGTTCATAACCGATATTACTGGGAAGATCATAAGGCCGATTAATATGAGGCCATAGATATGGAGTACAGGCAGTAATATTAATTAATTTAACTCCTAATGCATCAAGTTCACGAACAAGCCTCCTTGGTTCATCGTGTTTCTCATTACCCTCTTCATCAGCTCCCCAACCATAAGGATATGGTATAGCATCATATATATTCAAGCGAGTAGCCAGATCAATATCAACAGTTTCACTTACTTTTTTTACTGTATTTTTCATTAAACGGGTTCTACTTTGATAGTCGCCACCATACTTACCTTCTCTAGTATGTGCCGCTAAATTCTCAGACAATAGATAACGATGACAGGCTTTAATATCTACAGCATCAAAACCTGCCTCTTTAGCCAATTGAGCAGCCTCTACAAAATAATCTTCCAGTCTCTCCAATTCCTCATCTTTCATCAAAGGGTGATCTGGATCTATATTTGCAGCAGCTGCATTATCTACTAAATCATGGTGAAAAAGTATCTTATTATGCCTGCCAAACCTGCCCACATGTGTTAGTTGAATAACCAGATAGGGATTAAATTCTTCACCATATACCTCTTTGGCCTCTCGACGAAGCTGTTTTATCATTTCTTTAAAAGCCCCAACTGTATCTTTATTTAAAAAACACTGCATATCATTGGCCCGGCCCATTTCATTAATAGCCATGGCTTCAAACCAGATCAAACCTGAACCACCTGCTGCATAACGTAGATATCTCCTGATATTCAGATCACCAGGGGTACCATCTGGATTAGCATCTGCCCCCTCCATTGGATGAATAGTTAACCTATTGGGAACTACAGAACCTCCCCCTAAATCTACAGTTTCCTTTAGATTATCAAAATTATCAGTTACCGGAATATCTAAATCCAAACGTCTAATCTCACTTTTGAGCTCTTCAAGTGACTTATAATTAAACTTTCTTATCTTTGTCATCATTCTCCTCCTGATTTCTAATGTTTATTATTTTTTACCTTTCTTAAAATAAATAAGATAAATATTTAAATATCCTCCAGGGAAAAGGCTTTCCCATAAGACATATCTTAGCTAAATTAAATCCTCGATAATAGTTAAAACTCAATCACTTAGATCCTCACCGAATCTCTCTCCACCAATGATAATTCAGTAATATAATTATCATCAAGTTGTGGTTTGTCTTCTAACATACTTATTAAGTATGAGCCAACCTGTAGTCCAATCTTTCTAATGGGCAGAGAAATAGTTGTTAATGGTGGATATGAATACTTAGATTCAGGTATATTACCAATACCTACCACAGAAATGTCTTCTGGTACTTTCACCCCCCTGTTTTTTAATTCCCAGATCAAGCCAAGAGCAGACTCATCATTAGCAGCTACAACAGCTGAAACACTATCAATCACTTCTAATAATTTCAGCCCCGCTTTTCTGCCTCCCTCAAAAGAAAAATCTCCATCTATAATCAAATTTTTATTAAAAATATTTTTAGATAACATAACATCTTTAAAACCCTCTAGTCTTTCTCTAGTAGTACTTATTATTTCTGGTCCATTGATATAAGCTATCCTTTGATGACCATGTTTACATAAATATTCTGTTATCATTTTTGCTGCCTGATTATTACCAACTGGAATAGTCTTTATTGAAAAAGGATGTGAAGCCACACCAACTACAACTGTACCATTGTTTCTCAACTGATCTACATACCAATGCATTTTATCTTCATATCTTTTATTTAATAAGGAACCTCCAGCAAAGACAATACCATCAGCCCTTAATGCCCTTAAGGTATTAACGGCTTTTAATTCTTTGTCAATATCTCTAAAGGTATTATATATATTAATTATATAATCATAATCTGATATAATCTCTTCAATACCCTTTAATATTTCCGCAAAATAAGGATCAGAAATATCGTGGACAATTACACCAATTATATTAGACTTATTATTAATTAAGCCCTGTGCTAATCTATTTGGTTCAAAGTCTAATTCGGCAATGGCAGACTCTACCAACTTTTTTGTCGATTCACTAACCGGGTGGTCACTATTATTAATTACCCTTGAAACTGTAGTCGGAGAAACACCAGCCTTTTTAGCCACATCTTTTATTGAAATTTTTTTCATAAAACACCTCTTAGCAGATTCTGTGGAAACCGTTTTCCATAATAACTTAATTATATTAAATTATTTTGAATAAGTCAAACATTTATCGTAGTTGTTTGTTTACCTGGTTTTTAACTCCTAAATACTATACCCTGTAAAATCGGATGGAGACTTTACTCCACCTGAATGAAAACTACAACTATTTCTCGATTATTCCTAATAAAGCTTGCTTATATTTTAAATCATCTTCCTTAGTTCTTTTACTTGCATTTTGGTGTTTTACCCCTGCACGCCTCATACTAGCATGAACATGTCTGCGCATTAATAGATAATCAATATTACCTTCATCATATACCAAACCTGATTCATTTACTGCAAAAGCCCCTTTACTTAATACTAATGATGCCAAGCCATAGTCTTGAGATACTACGATATCACCTTCTCTACAACGATTATATAAGGCCATATCAACAGACTGATTGACCTTATCAACTACAACTAACTCATTCTCTGTTTTAATCTGATGAGTAATATCGGTAAAAATAATTACTTCTATTCCTTTAGCCCTTGCTATTTCCTCAGTAATACTAATAACCGGACAGGCATCCCCATCTATTAAAATTCGCATATACATCACCCACAACAAAATATTTTTGATAATAGATTTATATCATTACCATCATCTATTTTACTAGTAATCTCCTATATTAGATAAACTACCTTTCATCAGTCTGATGTGGTACCACATCACCTGTCTCCAGATAAAATTTAAGCAGCCGATCTTTCAACTCTTGCAAAACCCCAGAAACAGACGGATCATCTATCTGGTTGTTTAATTCACTGGGATCTTCCTGTAGATCATATAATTCATCTTTTTCATACAAACGGCGCACATATTTATATCTAGCTGTTCTGATCATCACAGCCTTAGTATGTTCTGGACCTTCCTGATTTTGCAAACCAACCCGAGGCCAATATAATCCGGTGGGCACAGTCGAATCAACACTCTCTAACTCCATACAATGTTTTTCACCATCAAGCCTACCCCCCTCACAAAAAACAGCATCCCTGTGCTCATCCTTTGCACCAACTATCACAGGAATTAAAGAACGTCCGAAATGGGTATGTCCTGGCTCTATTCCAGTAAGTTCTTCTACAGTTGCTGGAAAATCTATCAATTCTACCAGGGCATCTTTGACTCCTGGCTCTACCTCTACCCAGCTAGGCGGCTTAATGATAAAAGGCACATTACTTAGGCAGTCTTCAAAGGTATTTTGAGTTTTTTCAACTAAACCATAATCACCAGTAAAATCACCATGGTCACTAAATACAAAAATGGCTGTATCTTCATAAATTCCTTTTTTCTTCAAGGCATCAACTAAGCTACCAAACTGATAATCAATCCGGGCACACATTCCTAGATAGGTAGCTCTTAATTCTGTCCATCTTTCTTCATTCCAGCCCTGTAATCCCTGCCTATCATAAATTCCTTTTAAAAGGCTTGGTTTATCTTCCCAACTCTCAGGTGCTTCAATTCTTTCCGGAACTTCAGCCCTATCGATAGCACTATACCAGGGATCCTCTACTCCATATGGGGGATGAGGATAACTTAATGGTAGATAGATACAAAGTAGTTTACCATCTGAACTATCATCATAATCATTAATCAGATCAACTGCTCCTTCAACATTGGCCCAGTCACCATCATAATAAACATCATTTACACCTGTTTCCAGTTTGCCTGCATAAAAAGAATAATAATTGTCACTATCTGCAGCTCCCCGCCAGCTTGTGTCACCATGTAATCCCTTCTCCAGTTTGCCTTCTGGCTGATATTTCACATCACAATATGGTTCAAGAGATTTCTGCCCAGGTATCAGGTCATTTTTCCCTCCCCACCAGACAAAATAGCCATTTTCTTTTAAGGTCCTCAGTAATACAGGCTCGTCTTCCTGCATCATATGAAACATAGTTCTATGACCCCTGACATGAGGATACCAACCACTCATAAAACTACAGCGACTGGGTGTACAAACAGGATTTTGACAAAAAGCATTACGAAAAGATACTGCATCTTCTTCAATAATTTTATCAAAGTTTGGAGTTACTGCTGCAGAATTACCCAAATGTGCTAGGGCATCTGCCCGATATTGGTCTGGATTAAAAATTACTATATGTGGTTTTGTTCTCATCATTATCATCCTTTCCTTATTTAAGATTTATTTTCTTCTTAATACGTCTTTTCAAAAACTAAAAAAATCTGTCACATTATATGTCTTTGGTCTTTCTTTACTACTATAATCAAATAAGATTATATTCACTTGTGGTTCCAAAATCTCTTCCATATTATCTAAATTCATCTTTCCTTTTAATAAAGAACTAGCTGTCACATCATAATTAAAAAGCTCAAAACGAATATTTCGTAAGATCTCCTTTACTCTTTTATTTTGATAGTGGGGTAGGAATTTTTGGATATTTTCTTCTTTTTCCAAAAAATTATAACGCAGGTCATTAAAGTTTTCAATTTTCAATCGAAGTCCCCAGGAAGGAATTTTCACACCTGAATTATATTTCACTAAATCATATTTAAGAATTTCTCTAAATAACTCTAGATCCCTTTTCTCCTTATTAATACAATCCTTATAAAAATCTAAAATTATTTTATAAAGGGAAATTTGACTATGTACCCTTCTATGTAGCTCTTTACTAACAAAATAAGCAGCAAAATCTTCATAAAAAGAAAAATATGAACTATAATGTCCTAAAAAAATATATTTCAGCACACTTTTGAAAACACCTGAATTGTGATATTTATCAAGTATATATTCGATGTCTTTAAGTTTTAACAATTCATTATAGGATATAAATTCGTTTTCTAAGACCTCGTAAGGGGGTAGTGAAGTATATTTATAGGAATATTTATCAGACTGATACCTGATTTTTGAACCCTTTAACAATTTAAGAAAACCTAATTGTAAAACATGGGGATTCAAGTCATATACTTCATCAAATGACTTCCTAAAAGAGAGATAATCTTCTTCCGGCAAACCTGCAATTAAATCTAAATGGAGATTAATATTTCCCCCTTGTCTGAGGAAACGAACATTTTCAGCCAAAGCATTAAAATTCATTCTTCGACCAATTAAAGCTAATGTTTTTTTGTTAGTTGTCTGTACTCCTATTTCAAATTGAAAAAAGTTAGCAGGAACTGTTTTTAGAAAATCTAATATTTCTTGATCAAGTATATCAGCAGTTATTTCAAAATGAAATGAGGTATTCTTTCTATTCTCCATCAGGAACTTAAAAACTTCCAATGCTCTCTTTTTATCATAGTTGAAAGTCCTATCCACAAATTTAACCTGTTTTACATCATTATTTATAAAAAAGAGCAAGTCCTCTTTTACCCTTTCCATAGAAAATGATCTAACACCCTTGATCGTTGATGAAAGACAGTAACTACAATTATAGGGACAACCCCTGGAAGCCTCGTAATATATTATTTTATGTGTTAATTTATCTAATTCTCTTTTAGAATAGGGTAGTGGTATTGTATCTAAGTCTTTTATCAATTCCCGCCCATCATTTTCAATAACTTTACCCTTATTATTCCGATAGACAATACCTTTAATAGAGTTTAATTCTTTTTCTTCTAAAATAATATTATCCTGCATATCTAAAAACCTATCTTCTCCTATACCTTCATTCTTGTATAGCTTATTTCTCTTTGCAATATTATCTAGTAACTCTTTAAAGGTTACTTCACCCTCACCTTTAATAATAATATCAATAAAATGATTGTTCTCCATTATATTATTTGCTTCAAAAGAAACCTCAGGACCACCTGCAACTATCATTAACCCCGGTTGAACCTTTTTTAAGCGGTCCATCAGTTCAAAAGTAAGGTCTTTGTTCCAAATATAACAGGAAAAAGCCACTAAATCAGCCCTGATTTTGTATATTTCAGCCATTATTTGATCCAGGAGTTCATTTATAGAAAATTCCCTGGCTATTAATTGATAATTATTCTCTTGTTGATATTTATTACAATACTTCTCAATATACCTAAGAGCCAGAGAGGAATGTATATATTTAGAATTTAGAGTTGTTAGCAAAACTTTCATAGTAGTATCACCAATCTTTCTCTCAAAGTCTCCTAGATAATGATATCCTTTAGCTTATAATAGTCTTATTTCTATCTTCTTAGCTGTTGCATTTATATTATAAAGATAAATAATTAACAATAAAAAAGCGAAGCCAACAATTATAATTAATATAATTTTATCCATAGTATAATAAGTAGTCACCTGTGGTTTTAAAATTGTAAAATAGCCTAAAGTTTCATTATAAAAATCTTTAATAGGTAGATATCCAATTAAGTACTTTTTTTCTTTGATTATTTTTCGTTCAATATAATAGTCTTTCCCTGGAATACTCCCAATTTTGTCTAAAAGTTTCTTATTTGTTTTTTCCAGATGACTTTTTTTGAAATATTGTATAACTAGATCGTATTTTTGTGCAATCAACTGCAGATCTTCCTTATTTATAAAATCATTTAGTAAAACAACACCTGTAACATCAAGGTTATATTCATCATAAATACCACTTGCAGCATTAATTTGTAAATCAAAAAGTTCAGTATCTGAGAAAAAACTTGTAGTATATCCATCATGAACCAGTTTATATATTTTTTTTATATTTTTTGAATTCTTCATAAAATCAAATCCTGTGCCTATTTTAAAAAGCGAATTTTGCTGATTATCATATATATTAATACCCTTTAAGTAGAGCTCTGTCTGCAGGGAAAATATTTTTCTTTTATAAAGATTATTTTCTTCCAACTTTAATAATCCAGGAAACTTAGCTATAATTTTTGCATATCCTGATAACTGGGTCTTATGTTCTTCCAGTAATAGATTTACTAATTGAATATCTCCATTTAATATTAACCTATCTTGATTATTTTTATAATTACATATAAACATATATAATATGTAAAAACTAAAAAATAATAAATATATAACTATAAATAAAATTAATTTCTTTGATTTTATATTACTTATCATCACAATAACACCTACTTTTAAATTATTACTCAATCACATTTCTATATATAATGCCATAAAGATAAATTCAAGATAAACTAAAAATCTCCTGTATTAAAAAGTAATTTTTAGTACAGGAGATAACTAAATCTATGAAATTATTTTTACCCTTTCATACCTGTTGTACTTATACCCTCTACTAAATAACGTTGGAAGATAATAAAGAGAATAAATACCGGTACTAATGACAAGACAGACATAGAGAACATCGCACCCCAGTTCGTGACTGTACTGGGATCAGAAAACAATTTTAAAGCCAAAGACACTGGATATTTATCTGTTGACTGAATATATAATAATGGTCCAAAGAAATCCTGCCAGGTCCAATAAAAAGAAAATATAAATGAAGTAATTAAGGCCGGTTTTATATTTGGTAAGATAATCCTGAAAAATATACCAAATATATTACAACCATCTATTTTAGCCGCTTCATCAAGCTCTTTAGGAATCCCTTGAATAAATTGAAAAACCAGAAAAACAAAGAAAGCCCTTGCAAAAAAAGCAGGTAAAATAAGGGGCTTAAAAGTATTAATCCAACCTAATTGGCTAAACATAATATACTGGGGTAGCATAATAACCTGTCTAGGTAACAACATAGTAGAAATCATTAAGGCAAATAATACTTTTTTACCAGCAAATTTTATACGTGCAAAGCCAAAAGCTACCAGAGCTGAAGACAAAACCTGACCAAAAGTAGCAGAGATAGTAATAATAAAAGAGTTCTTGAAAAAAACATCAAAACCTACATCACCAAAACCCTTCCAGCCCTGAACATAATTTCCTAAATTGAAGTTTCGGGGAATTAAAGAATGGGCATTCCTAAATATTTGACCCTCTCCTTTAAAGGAACTGGCTATAAGCCATAAAACCGGATAAAACATACAAAACCCGATAATCAAGATCAAGGAATGATAAAGTATACTACTATACATTTTTTTTGTCTTTTTCATTTTAAAATTCCCCCTTGGATTCATAATAAACCCAGCGTGGAGCGGTCTTAAATATTATCAGAGTAATAGCGGCAACTACAATTAATAGTATCCAGGCCAAAGCACTAGCATAGCCCATTTCATAGTAAGAAAATGCCTTGCGGAATAGATATAAAGCATACACTAGGGTTCGATCAAATGGTCCACCTTCCGTAATAATATAAGCCTGGGTAAACATCATAAAACCACTAATAGTCTGCATGACAAAATTAAAAAATATTACTGGACTCAACATAGGTAAAGTTATTTTTGTGAACTTCTGCCACCAGTTGGAACCATCAATAACTGCAGCCTCATAAAGACTATTGGGTATTTGTTTCAAGCCAGCCAGAAAAATTAACATAGGAGAACCAAACTGCCAGGCTGCTAATATTATTAATGTCCATAAGGCGGTTTTAGGACCCCCAATCCAACCTATTCTAGATTGCATACCTACCATCCCAAGCAAAGAATTTAAGGCTCCCTCTACACCAAATAATTGCCTCCACATTACAGCTACAGCTACACTACCACCTATAATTGATGGAATATAAAATATAGTACGATATAATCCTACAAACTTCCTTTTTTGGTTAAATAGAACTGCCAACAATAAAGCGAAAGACAAACGTAATGGAACAGAAACAAAGGTGTAAAAAAAGGTTATTTTAATTGAATTCCAAAACGTACTATCATTAGTAATTATTTTAATATAGTTTTTTAAACCTATCCAATTTGCTGAAGACACCATCTCATAATCAGTAAATGAGAAATATAATGACATAAACATTGGTATAACCATAAATGCTATAAAACCAAAGATCCAGGGTAATATAAACAAATAGCCAGCTATATTGTTATTCCCTGATTCAGTAGTCTTATTGACTAATTGCTTTATTGATAATTTACGCTTCATTGATATATTACCTCCTTTTTAATGCTTAATTTTGTTATTAAAAGGTGTAGTATTTAAATACTACACCTTTTAATAAATACTTAATATTGTCTAATTTTATTAATTACTGAGTATTTCATTTGCTTTTTTTCTATACTCTTGAGCTGCTTCTTCAGGAGTAATAACATCAAAGAGCATCATTTCATGTAATTTTGTCAGCGTATCACCTAACTGGTTATGCCCTTCTGGATTAGGTGGTGATATTTTGCTACTATGTTTGGCAGCAAGGTTAATATAATCAAACATTCTTTTTTGTACATCTTCTAAATAGGGTTTTAAACCTTCTCTGATATGGGAAGCAATTGGTACTCCTCTTTCGGCCATTAAAATATTGTTAGCTTCTAAATCATTTGTAAAGAAATTGACAAATTTAACAGCAGCTTCTGCTTGGTCTGTATATTCTGTCACTGAAAAGAACATAGAAGGCTTTAAATACAACCCTTCTTGAACTTGATTTTTATCCTTTGGAAGAACCATCATCTTTAATTTCCGGTCAGCAGCACTTTCCAGTGCAACAATCTGATTACTCCAAATAGTACTATCCATGGCAGATTTTTTAGAAACAATTAATTTTTGCTCTGGATTACTAATCTCAGTTCTAAGGTCCATCGGAGCTAGGATACCTTTTCTTGTTAGCTCAATATCCATCTTAAAGAAGTCAACAAAAAGCTGATCATCCTCATAAGCTAGGCCGTCTCCTGCTTCATTATATAGATCCAATCCACGTTGCCTTAGATAATATTGTAAGCCATGAGTTCCAGATTGAGGAACACTAAAATCTCCATAAATATTTAATTTATTATGAAGCGTTTCTACTATATTAGTATATTCTTCCCAGGTCCAATCTGGGCTGGGTTCTTCAACACCAGCTTGAGCAAAAAGTTCAGGATCATATACTGCCATCATTGCATTAAGTCCTAAATTTATTCCATATAGATTATCATTAACTC
>JBDNGI010000409.1:0-5751 GCA_041689345.1 Halanaerobiales bacterium | reverse complement strand
TTACCAATCCAGGTCTCTCCTCCACCTTCTTCAGTGCCGCGGTGAATTGTTACATTTTCTCTAATTATATTGTTATCACCAATAAACAGATAACTTTCCTCACCCTTAAATTTCATATCCTGTGGCTCAAGGCCCACAGATGCACCGTGAAACACCTGATTGTTCTCACCGATCTTTGTCCATCCATCTATCAAGACATGTGGACCAATAATTGTACCTGCACCTATTTCAACATTTTCACCAATAATACTATATGGTCCTATTTCAACATTTGTTCCCAGTTTTGCTCCCGCTTTTATTATAGCTGTAGGATGGACTTTAGCCATATGAAGCACTTTTCCTTCTTGTTTAGCCTTCAAACTTTCCACCCCCTTCTCAATCTAAAATAGCTTGTACAATATTCTTTTGCATTTATATACTATACCTGCTGATACTACTTATCTTGAAGTACAAACATTAATTCTGCTTCTGCTGCTACTTCTTCATTTACATATGCCTTAGCGCTTATTTTTGCAATACGTCCCCTGGATTTTACCATTTCTGCTACAATTCTTAATTGATCTCCAGGAACTACAGGACGGCGAAACTTGGCTTTATCTATCCCGGCAAAGAATGGTAATTTATCTTCAGCGTTATCCAGATCCTGCATCATTAAAAATCCCCCTACTTGAGCCATAGATTCTACAATTAAAACCCCTGGCATTATAGGGTGATCAGGGTAATGACCCTGAAAAAATTCCTCATTCATGGTAACATTCTTTAGTCCTATAATCTTTTTACCAACTTCAATTTCTTCAATTCTATCTACCAACAAAAAAGGATAACGATGTGGTAGTAGGTTTTGTATCTCATTTATATACATCATCTTATACTTCTACCTCCTGAATTGTATTTCTCATTTCTTCATATATTTTTTTGGCAAGTTCTACATGTAGGTAATGACCAGATCTTACAGCAATAATATGTCCCGAAATATAACCATTTAAAAACATATCCCCAATTATATCCAGTATCTTATGTCTAACAAATTCATTAGAGAAACGTAAGGGATTTACTGTTTCTTCCTCACCAATCAAAACAGCATTTTCAAGGCTCCCTCCAAGGGCTAGTCCCCTCCTATGCAAGACCTCAACTTCTCGTTCAAAACCAAATGTCCGGGCAGGGGCTATCTCTTCTATAAAGTTATTATCTCCCTTATCATATTCATAAAACTGTGTTCCAATCACAGGGTGATCATATACTAGTGTATAGCTAACTTTAAAACCGTCATAAGGTAAGACTACAAGATACATGTCATCTTTCTTAGCCCAGATAGACCTAGCGACTTTTTTCACTTTATGTGGTTTTGATAACTCTACTACCCCAGCCCCTTCTATTAACTTAATATATGGTAAAGCACTCCCATCCACTACAGGGGTTTCAGCATTATCAAGTTCAATTATTATATTATCTATATTAGATGCCCATATAGCTGCCATTAAATGTTCTATTGTATGAATAGCAGTTTGCTGGTCTTCTGCCAATCCTATACTTGTACACCTTTTAGTTGATACAACATTATATGGTTCTGCTTTTATCTCTGGCTTCCCAGCAAGATCAACCCTTCGGAAGACAATACCACTATCCACTTCAGCAGGAAGAAATTTTATCCTTACATTATTCCCTGTATGAAGAGCAACACCTGAGTATTCAATTGAACTGGAAATTGTCTTTTGCATTTTTTGATTTTTCGACATCCCCTACCTCCTTTCTATCTTTCTATCTTTCTATCTTTCTATCTTTCTATCTTTCTATCTTTCTATTCAACTATAACTCTAATTCAATATACATATGACAAATTCCTGCATTAAAATAGTTTTTCAATTATAATTTATTATATTCTTATACTTTTTACCTATCCAGGAGGTCGGATTATTTAAAACTTGATTAGGTTCTCCACTTTCAATAAACTTTCCCTGGTCCATAAAATATATTTTATCTGCTACTCTACGAGCAAAAGTTACCTCGTGAGTTACAATTATAATAGATGTATCCCTTCTTATCTTAGCAATATTCTCTAGTACATCTAAGACATCTCTAACCAATATAGGATCAAGAGAAGCAGTCGGTTCATCCAATAAAATTAAATCCGGCTCCATAACCAGTGCTCTGGCAATACCAACCCTCTGTTTTTCACCACCACTTAACTTATTGACACCATAGTCAGCCATATCCGCTAAACCCACATCTTCAAGGGCTAGTATTGCCTTCTGATAGGCCTCATCAATAGAATAGCCTTTTTTTGTCAAGCCTAAAGCAACGTTTTGTTTGATACTCAAACGGCTAATTAAGTTAAAGTGCTGAAAAACAAAGCCGATATCCTGTCTGACCTCTTCCATTTCTCGGGGCTTTAAATTATGAATAGAGATATTCTTGAAATATATCTCACCTGAGTCAGGTTCAATCAAACGATTTATAGAACGAATAAAGGTTGATTTCCCACAGCCACTAGGTCCCATCACAGCAACAATCTCGCCAGGACTTAATTCAAAGTTTATTCCACTTAATACTATATCACTGTCATAGCTTTTTTTCAAATTGTTTATTCCTAGCATTTGTGCCCCCCTACTTGTCTTAACAGTGTTCACAGGAAATCTTCAAATGAACAAATTAGCTTTATCGATCTACTTCCTTTTAAAAATCACCTTAGGATAGTTTAAAAGGTATAATAAACCAGGTTTCCCTGAAGGTATAATGATTTCATGCATAATTTCTGCCGGGGAAAACCCCAGGGCTACACCTGCTTCCCACTCTTCACGATTTACTGGATTTAACATAGCAGACAACATAGTAATTATTATCCCTAAGATACCACCAATTATAAATTCTGTCTGCAAATTAAGGTAAGGAAATTCCAGTTGGCTAATTAAACAGATCATACTGAATATAAAACCACCACTTAAAAAGCCATATATATATCCATGTCTGTTATTCAATCTCAAGACACTTATAATCAAAGACTGATCCATAATCATAAGAAATAGTGTAAAGATAAAGGCAATTATCATAGAAATTACTGCTCTTACCTGACTTAAAATATTGAATATTTCACCTCGGGGATTAGGTTGTAAAAGACCAGCATCCATCTCCATATAATTTACTGCAGGATTCTGAATTACTGTCTTAATATTATTCACAACCTGCTTATTATTATAATCACCTTCAATTAAAAGCTGTATCTGATCACCTGGTATAACCTCCCCTGCAATATAACTATCGATTAGATTAAGAGTCTCTATAATCTCTTCTTCTTTCAAATCAGGCAAGGAATTCTGAATATATGTTAACTGATTCAAAACAACAGGTAGCTGAGTAGTCTTAAGTTCAATTAATATATCCTGAACAGAGGTCAGACTTTCCTGTAATTGGTCTGTATCAAGGACACTAGCAGTTTGATCTATTTCAGCAATAATGGAGTCTACATTTTCCCAATCAGCACCATTATTTAAGGTCTTTTCAACTTTTAATAAAGAATTAATCTTATTTTGCCAGCTATCAATAGAGCTAATAACTGGGTCCATATCCTGTAGTCTTGAAGCAACTAAATCATAATTTTCATCTAAACCAGAAGATAATTGAAGAAAAACATCTTTCAAATCAAAGAGTTGTTGATAGATACCGTTATTACGAGGGACATATATTATTTTTTCCTCAATTAGCCCAGCACCTTCCTTTAGCTTATTACTGGTCTGAATTAAATCCTTTTGAATATCTGATATATCCCCAGCATTTATTTTTATATCATCAAGAATACCTAGTAATTCCCCCAGGAATGTAGACAAACCCTGTTCCTGCCATTCTGACAGAGAACTACTCAGGTTTTCACTGGTTTTTGCTAACTGTCCTAAACCCTGATTAACATTTGCCAGGTCATCACCTATTTTATCACTAAACTCTACTAATTGTTCACTCTGGGCTATAAAACCATTCAGACTGGGAGTGATTTCATTCAGACTAGCCAGGGTTACTGCTAGATCATGACGAGGGTTATTTATTATACCATTACCCAGTTTATCACTCTGATTACCTTTGGTATCAGTATAGAAAACCTCCACCTCTTTTGAAATCACATTTTGTATATCACCCTGCTGTATTATAGTAGTTATATGATTATCCTGATTTTCAATAACCTTTAATTCTAAATATGCACCTTCACTAGTCATAGCCAGTAATCTACTTCCTATTAATATATCCTGACTGCTATCTATATCATTAATAATAACTTTACTTGCATATGATAAAAGAAATGTCTTCATCTGCTTTAGACTAGTTAGTAAAGACACTCTTTCAGAATCACTATTGTCTGTTACATTAATAACATTTTTTGTGTCATTCTTTATTAAGTCAATTACATCCTTTTGTTTTCCAGATAGATCCTCTGGGTGTTGGTTTAAAGGATATCTAATCTCTAACATACTATAGTTATCCAATACAACTGCGATCTTCTTCTTTACTTCAGGTAATAATTCGGGTTTTTCAACAATAATGTCTAACCCATCACTAGTAGGATAGAGAAAGTATATACCCTCTATTTCTTCAAACAGAGGTCTAATAAAGGCACGGGTATTACCCCGGAATCCCCTAACGGATAGACGAGGCTCAGTCATAATGGTCTTACTCATCAAGCCAGGGATATCTGAAAAATATTTGCCCAAATTGACATAGATTTCTTCATTTTTAAATTTATCTGGTATTTTAAGTAGATAATTACTACTTCCGGCTACTTTAGGTCCTGTCTTAAATTTCGAACCAGGCAGTGTTTCAGAAGCAGTCTTCTTAATCTGGTTAATGGCAATCTCTTCCTGATCACTTGAAATAGTAAATAACAGATCATATTCACCATAATCCCCTATTATTCCACTAACCATATTCATAAAATAATTATCCGTCAAATAACCTCCAACATATACCAGGCCAGAACCCAATAAGATGGAGGCTATTATAAGTATAATTATATCTTTTCTAAAGTTCATTTTCCGAAGAAACATATGTCATTCACTCCCATCCAGAAACTATTATACCATTCCATGGAAGCAGAAGTAAATGTTATCCAGCATGCAATATATGGATATAATGTTAATCACTTGTAATATCTAACTCTAACTCTACACTACCTTCAGCAGTAAATTCCTCTGTCTTCAGGTAGAACAACGCTCGGTCACTCCGAACCCAGTCACCATTATCCTCTTCGATAAATACGTTGGAAAGTAATTCCAGGGTTTGTTGCTGATCATTATATAATACCTGTTCAGCTTTCAATGTACGTCCATTATACTCAATGACTACACCCTGATTTGCCGTAAATGAATTATCTTCTTTCATCAATTCCAAATAAGGGCTTTCCAAGCTAAACTCCCCATTGTCCAAATTTTGTAACATACTCACATTCTCTTGAAATATATATCTGTCATCATTAATCCAGGCCTCCATAGTTTCACTGGATATTTCACCTTTATCATGTACCAGTATAACATCACCCTCTATTTCAGCCCTTTTCTCATCTTCATAATAAATACCCTGTTCTGAATTAATCTCCACATCACCCTTCACCAGGGTCATACCATTAGTCCCCTCTATCTTACCATCTGTACTCTTTAAAAGACCAGTCTTAATAATTAAAGTCTCTTCCTTAGTCTGGCCATTACCCTTCACTGATGCGTTAGACTCTGCTACCTCAGTGTTCTCAGCATTTTCCGCTGCTTTTACCGTTCC
>JBDNGI010000408.1:0-9305 GCA_041689345.1 Halanaerobiales bacterium | reverse complement strand
TGTGGCATCAGGTATTGTAGCTGCTGATGCTGCTGCCAAGACAGCACAGGTAACATTATTGGAAGTTAGAACAGCCCGTGGTATGGGAGGAAAGTCAGTAGTATTCTTTACCGGAGATGTTGGTTCAGTTTCTATGGCAGTAGAAAGTGCTGCAAGAACAGCTGCAGATGAAGGTTTATTGGTTAATAAAACAGTTATTCCCCAGGTACATGAGGATTTATGGGAAAAATTGCTTTAAGGTGGTGCTATTAGTTAATGAAGATATTTGTTTTGAATAGTGGTGGTTCTTCTGTAAAATTTAAACTACTGGAGATGCCTGAAGAAAAATTATTGGCTTCAGGTAGTGTAGAAAGACTTGGTAAAGAGGATGCCGTGCTTCATTTTACCAATACTGATGGTGAAAAGTGGAGTAAAACACAGCCAGTAGAAAATCACGAAGCCGGAATAAAGTTACTGATAGCAAGATTGCTCGATCAAAATAAAGGTGTAGTAAGTAATATAAGTGAAATTGATGCTATTGGTCATCGGGTAGTCCATGCTGGTGAACATTTTACTGGTTCAGTGAGAATCAATAATGAGGTTATTACTGCCCTCAAGGAATGTTATGAATTGGCACCACTACATAATCCCCCTAATGTGGCCGGGATCGAGATATGTCAGAATCTAATACCAGATGTACCGATGGTGGCTGTTTTTGATAATGCCTTTCATGCAGAAATAGAAGATTATGTTAGAACTTATGCTATACCTTATAAATATTATGAGAAATATGGAATACGAAGATATGGTTTTCACGGGATAACTTTTAGATATATGACAGGAAAGACTGTTGAAATACTTGATAAGAAACCAGAGGATTTAAAAATTGTTTCTTTAATGATGGGTAGTGGTTGTACTGCTAATGCCTTTGATTGTGGTAAGTCAGTTGAAGCAAGCACAGGTTTTACACCATTGGAAGGATTAATACAGTCAACCCGCTCAGGTGATATCGACCCCGCTGCTGTTCTCTATCTGATGAGGAAGGAGAATTTATCTTCTGAAGAGATGGATAGGATATTGAACAAAGAAAGTGGATGGTTAGGAATATCAGGTATTAGTAATGACCTGCGGGAGATTTTTGAAGAGAGTAATAAGGATAATTACCGGGCTAAGTTAACAATTGAAGCTATAACTCATCGTGCCAAGAAGTATATTGGGGCTTATGCTGCAATAATGAGTGGGATAGATGCCCTTGTTTTCTCTGGTGGTGTTGGGGAAAACAGCTCTAAATTAAGAAAGAAAATAACATCAGGTTTAGGTTTTCTTAATATTGAGATTGATGATAAGTTAAACAATAGTCTTAAGGGGGAAGGGGTAATATCTACTGCTGATTCCAGGGTTAAGATAGTAGTAGTTAATACTGATGAAGAATTAGTTATTGCCCGGGATACTTTGGATATTGTTGAGAATAGAAAAAATTAGGGAGGTTTTTCTTTTGAATAATTACCGAGAAGAACAAATAGTCAAGGCATATGAAATAGCTAAAGAACAATATGCAGCCTGGGATGTTAATACAGATGAATTATTAGAAAAGTTAAAAGGTGTTTCTATTTCTATGCACTGTTGGCAGGGTGACGATGTTGGGGGGTTTAAGAACCCTGATGGAAATCTAACAGGGGGAATACAGGCTACCGGAAACTATCCAGGTAAAGCCCATACAGCAGAGGAGCTAAGATCTGATCTTGATAAGGCTTACTCACTTATTCCTGGCAAGCATCGATTAAATTTACATGCCATTTATTTAGAAAATGAGGGTGAAAAGATAGAACGAGATGAGATTGAACCTAAGCATTTTAAAAATTGGGTTGCCTGGGCAAAAGAAAACAATATAGGACTGGATTTTAATCCAACTCTATTTTCCCACCCTAAGGCAGACGATGGTTTTACTTTAAGTCACCCTGATAAAGAAATAAGGGATTTCTGGGTTGAACACTGTAAGAGATCCAGGAAGATTGGGGAGTATTTTGGTAAAGAACTTGGCACTCCTGCTATAACAAATATCTGGATACCAGATGGATATAAGGATATACCAGTAGATAGACTTGGACCTAGAGCAAGACTTAAAGAATCCCTTGATGAGATTTTAAGTGAAAATATAGATAAGAGATATAATTTAGACGCAGTAGAAAGTAAATTGTTTGGGATAGGATCAGAGAGTTATGTTGTGGGTTCACATGAATTTTATCTGAGTTATGCTCTAAAAAATGATGCCTTATTATGTCTTGACGCTGGTCATTTTCATCCTACAGAAGTGATTTCCAATAAAATATCTGCCTGTATGTTGTTTTTAGATGAACTCTTACTTCATGTTAGCCGCCCGGTCCGCTGGGATAGTGATCATGTAATTATTCTAGATGATGAACTAGAGGCTATTGCCCAGGAAATAATAAGACCAGGAATTTTGAATAAGGTTCATATTGGTCTAGATTTTTTTGATGCCAGTATTAACAGGGTTGCTGCTTGGGTAATTGGTACCAGGAATATGCTTAAGGCATTATTAAAAGCAATGTTAGAGCCTACTGAACAATTAAAGTCCTATGAGTTGGAAGGTGACTATACCTCAAGGTTAGCTTTACTGGAAGAGCTTAAGGCTTATCCATGGCAGGCTGTCTGGAACTATTATTGTCATACACAGGGTGTAGCGGTGGGAGAAAGCTGGTTAACCGAAGTAAGAAGCTATGAAGATGAGGTATTATCTAAGCGATAGTTGCTAATACCTTTGATGGGTGGGGGCTGGGCTCGAATCTATTATGCCAAGAGAGTTGGCATCTAATCTAGACAGACAGCTTATCTGATTAAGATTTATGAAAAAGCCTTTTAGTTTTATGTATTTTAAACTTGCATAAAGTTAGGTTAATTGCTAGGTTGAGCTGTATGTTTGAAAATGAGTCTCGTCTATAAACAAATAAGAAATTAATCTATTTCTTTCAATCCTCAATTATGGTATACTTTACCTATACCATAATTGAGGATGATTTGTTGTTAAATAATATTAATTGATCCAGGCTTTAGGTATGAAAATCCAATAAAAAACTTGATACCATAACTGACAATATTTAATCCTTTACTGCATATTGATTAAAATATAAAAAGGATAATAAAGAGTAAAATAAGAAAGGGATGTTTATATGAATATTGATTGTTGGTTGAATAATTCATTGGAACGGGTTTATAAGTGGACTACTTCTAAAGCTACTAAAAGTTTACAGTTAGATTTAGCCCGGAATGATAGGGGTTCTTTTCAAGTTTGTATGAGGAAGAATACTGAAGGTATGGTAATCTCAGATATTGAAGTTAAATGTCCGAATGGAATAGAAGTGGAAGTACGGAGTGTTGGTCATATACCAGTTCCCCATTATAATACAGAGACTGATAAAAGTGAGCTTGTAGGTGATCTGCCTGCTTATGTGCCAGATCCGCTTTTTTCTGATCTTGACTTACAACTCACCTATAATGAAACAAATAGTTATTGGGTTACTGTTAAAACAGATAAAGATACTAGGCCAGGTGTTTATCCTATTAATATATCAATTAGGGTTAATGATGAGATTATATCTGAGTTAAGTACTAAAATAAATGTGTATTCCTTGGTAATTAAGGATAGAGCTAATTTTCCAGTAACACACTGGCTTTATGTAGATGCATTATGTGATTGGTATGATTGCGAGCCTTTTAAAGGTAAATTTTGGGATATAGTTGAGTTATATATTGAAGATCTGGTTGAACATGGTACTAATACTATATTTAGTCCAATTTTTACTCCACCAACTGATGGAGTAAAACGGCCTAATCAGCTTTTAAAGATAAGAAAAGATTCTGATCAAAAGTATGTATTTGATTGGTCAGATGTACAAAAATGGATAGATTTAGCCAGGTCAGCTGGCATGGAATACTTTGAATGGAGTCACCTTTTTTCACAATGGGGTGTAGAAAATGCTATCAGAATTTATGAAAATTATGATGGTAAATATTCTAATAGGTTATTATGGCCACCTGAAACTCTTGCTAATTCAAAAATCTATCGTAAATTCCTTTCGCAATTTTTGCCTGAATTTAAAGAATTTTTACAGGAAGAAGAAATTTTGGATAAGTCATTTTTTCATCTATCAGATGAACCCCATGGTCAAGAACACCTGAAAAACTATCAAACAGCTAGAGATATTTTAAAAGATTTAGCCCCCTGGATGGAGATTATGGATGCCCTTAGTGAAAAAGATTTTGCAGAAAAGGGATTGACTGATATGCCGATTGCTAGTATAAGAAGTTCACTTGAGTTTAAAGAGGCCAATATTCCACACTGGGATTATTTTTGTTGTGGACCTAGGGGAAATTATTTAAATAGACTGATGGATACCCCATTAGCTAAAATCAAGGGCAGTGGGTGGCTCTTTTACCGTTTTGAATCTTTAGGTTTTCTGCACTGGGGGTATAATTACTGGTATAAATCGCAGACTCGTGAATTGATAGATCCTTATTCTGTATCAGATGGTGGTGCCTGGCCGAACTGGGCTTATGGAGATACTTTTGTAGTTTACCCTGGTGAAAGAGGACCGGTAGATTCCATTAGATGGGAAATTTTTGCTGAATCCCTGAAGGATTATGCTTTGTTACAAACATTAAATTTGGATAATTCCTCTACTATTTTCTGTTCTTTTAATAGTTATCAAGATTATCCTAAAAGTGCAGAATGGTACAGAAATAATAGGACTTTATTGCTTGAGAAGAGGAGTGATTTATAACTTGATAAAAATTCAATAGTAAATAGACTAGAGAGGTGTGACTTATGAAGGAAGAAAATATATTAATATTTAATATGTATTTATTTTTTATTCTATCAGGGATAACAAAAACTATTATTGGACCTGTTTTACCTTCTATGATAGAAAATTATGGAGTAACGCTAACGGTTGCTGGGTTAATATTATCAGTATTAAGTTTTGGAAGACTTATTTCTGTTATTACAGCTACTTTTTTGCTGGATAATGTTGGTTATAAACCAATACTCACTACTGGTGCTGCTTTGATGAGTATTGGCTTACTCGGTTTTACAATGAGTATTTGGTGGTGGGGACATGTTTTATTTATATTACTTGTGGGACTCGGGATAGGTTTGATAGGTAGTAGTAGTAATGCCTTAATTGCTGAAGTTAATAGTGATAAAAAAGGTAAAGCACTTAACCATTTACATATGTTTTTTGGTGTTGGATCTTTGATTGGTCCTATTATTGCAGGTTTTTTGCTTTCATATAATTTTAACTGGAGAGTTGTATTTTGGCCTGCTGTTATATTTTCTTTAATGTTATTAATTTTAATTGTAACTCGTGAATTCCCAGAAAAGGTAGTTACAAGTGATAAAAGAGAGAGTTCGCTAGTTCGTCTAGGAAAATTAATTCATTCACCAATATTTTATTTTTTAGCAATAGTAATGTTTGTTTATGTAGGAGTAGGTAATGGAATTATGGGTTGGATGAATAAATATTTAGGAGATGTAATGTCCTTTTCAGGTTTAGCTGCATCTGGAGTGTTGGCTCTTTATACCCTTGGTATTACTGTGGGACGATTAACTTGTGGTTTATTTGTTGATTCACTTGGTTATAAGAAGACTATATTACTCTGTTCAATAGGAAGTCTGTCATCTATAACACTTGCTGTAATGAGTAATATGATAGTATTTATTTTAATCGGTTTTGCTTTGGCAGGTTTTTTCATGGCAGGATTATTTCCAACGGCTATAGCTTATGGTACCAGTTTGTTCCCGGAAATGTTAGGCACAATTTCCTCAGCATTAATCACAACAGCTGTTATAGGGGGGACTACCATTCCTTGGATAATGGGAGCAATTTCTGATAGTTATGGCTTAAAAGGTGGGATGATGATCACTATAGTTTTAGCAATTATTCTTAGCATTTCATCAATACTTCTTTTTTTTACAGAGGATAAAGAAAGTTTAGATATGCAACTGTAGTTTTGCCAGGTGCAAGGAGGGAAATTTAATGAGGTATATAAATATTCCGGATACAAATTTGAATTCTTCAATAATATGTATGGGTGGTGGCCCTTTAGGGATTTCACTTAACAAAAAGGAATCTTTTAAATTACTTGATACATTTATAAATTTTGGTGGTAACTTTATCGATACTGCTAATATATATGGTAAATGGTTGCCTGAAGGCGAAAATGTAAGTGAATTAGTGCTTGGACAGTGGATTAAAAATAGGAAAAATAGAGAAAATGTTATTATTGGTACAAAAGGCGCCCACCCTAATCTTGATACAATGCATATTCCACGGTTATCACATGATGAGATAGTTAATGATTTAAATGAAAGTCTTAGTTCTTTGAAAACTGATTATATTGATATCTATTGGTTACATAGAGATGATGAAGACTCTCCAGTTGCAGAGATTCTTGAAATTATGAATGAACAGGTCAAAATAGGAAAAATTAGGTTTTTTGGATGTTCAAACTGGAAGGTAGAAAGGATTCGGGAGGCAATGAAATATGCTGCCAAACATAATATCAAAAGTTTTGTAGGAAATCAAATGATGTGGAGTTATGCAGTACCAAACGGGAAAAAATTTGAAGACAGTACTATGGTACAGATGGATAAAAAAGGAATTAAGTTTCATGTAGATACCCAATTAACAGCAATCCCTTATTCATCTCAGGCTCAAGGTTTTTTTACTAAATTAGAAAAGAATAAGGGGAATATCAATAAGTTAGCTGGCAAACGTAAACAGCGATATTATAATTCGGAGAATATAAAAAGATATAAAAGGGCTTTAAAATTATCTAGTGAATTATCAAAGTCCATTTCTGAGATTGTACTCAGTTATTTAATATCTAAGCCATTTCCAGTCATACCTATAGCTGGATTTAGTAATAGAGATCAGTTAAGAGAAAGTATTAAAGCAGGGGACTTAGTATTAGAGGAAGGTATGGTTAATTTTTTAGAAGATGGTAAAATATAAAGGAGACTTAATTTAGTAAAAAAAGTATAATAAATATAACTACTGTTATATTTATTATATAATTTCAAAAATCACTTTATTTTATATTGATTTTTAATATAGTTTTATGATAAAATGTACTCGAGTACATAATAAAAGTTAATATTAGTACAGGAGAAACAATTTTTAAGTATTAGTGAGGAATGAGAGTGAGTCATATCTATCTATTGCTATGGAAGGAGGGGATTTGAATTGTAACCAGGAAAGATGTTGCTAGAAAGGCAGGGGTATCTACTGCAACGGTATCAAGGGTTATGAATAATTACACCAATGTTTCCCCTGAGACCAGTAAAAGGGTTAAAAATGTTATGAAAGAACTGAGCTATAAGCCCAATCATATAGCTAGGGGGCTAAAGACAAATAAATCATACAATATTGCATTTCTTATACCTGATATTACAAACGAGTTTTATACTGAAATATATAAGGGTATTTATGCTTATGCACTGGAAAAGGGATATATAGTATCACTTTACGAAATAACAGGAAATAGTTCTTTATATGAATCAATTCTAAACCTCAGGCCAGATGGAATAATCCTTGGGGCAGATATGCCCCATGAGATATTAGAAAAATTAAAAAATCTTAGTATACCTGTAGCAAGAATTGGAGGTATTGAAAACGAGAATTTTAAAATGAAAATCACTATAGATCTACACCAGGCAATGATTGATGCTATCGATTATCTTTATAATATAGGTCACAGTGATATTGCTATCATTACCTATAGAAATGATCAAGATAGGAGATATAATGGCTATAGGGATGGTCTTGAAAAATGTGGTCTGGAATTTAATCGGAATAAAATTATCTATATAGATAAGGGTGAAAATCATTTTGATCAAGGATATTTTGCAATGCAAGAATTTTTAAAAAAACAAGTTTCTATAACAGCGGTTATAGGGCATAATGATCTTGTAGCAATTGGTGCTATGAAGTCTATTATAGAATCTGGTCTTAAAATACCCGAAGATATTTCAATTATTGGCTTTGATGATACAAAAACTGCAAAGTATATGAATCCCTCATTAACTACCATAAAGATACCTAAATTTAAACAGGGACAGAAGGTAGCGGAACTGTTATTAAATTATCTTAGTGGTAATAAGGAAAAAACTATTAATATGAGCACAGAATTAATGATACGGGATTCTACAAAAGAGCTGGGAATAAGTTAGACAATAAGTAAAAGTAATTTTATTTATAAATAAGGTTAAGAAGTTTTTCTTTCTTAAAAAATATTTAGAGGAGTGAATAAAATGAATGATTGGGAAAATCCTGAAGTAGTACATAGGAATCGGCTAAAAGCACATGTTAATTTACTACCATATTCTGATGAATTATCTGCTATAGAAGGGGGTAGAGGGCAGTCACCCTGGTTTAGTTTATTAAATGGACTATGGAAATTTAAACTTGTTGATAATCCTTTGAATGCCCCAGAGGGTTTCTATAGAGAGGACTTTGAAGATCAAGATTGGGGCAGTATAAAAGTACCAACAAATTGGCAGCTGGAGGGTTATGGTAAGCCTCATTATACTAATGTTATTTATCCATTTCCTGTAGATCCTCCCCGGATACCAACTGAAAATCCTACTGGATTATATAGGAGGGAGTTTAATATTTCTGAAGATTGGGGTGATAGGGAAACAATCCTGCACTTTGAAGGTGTTGATTCTGCTTTTTACCTCTGGATTAATGGTACTCAGGTTGGTTTTAGTAAAGGAAGTAGAGTCCCAGCTGAGTTTGATATAAGTGAATATATAAAAGTGGGTATTAATCATATTGCTGTAGAGGTTATCAAATGGTCTGATGGTAGTTATCTGGAAGACCAGGATATGTGGTGGTTGAGTGGCATTTTTAGGGATGTCTATCTATATAGTCTTCCTAAACAATATATTTATGATTATAAGGTAAATACAATACTAGATGAAGAATATCAAGATGCTAATTTAGATGTTGAATTAATGCTTAAGAATTTTACTGATAATGCTGTTGAGGACTTGGAAGTTGAGATTAAATTATTGGATAATCAGCAAAATAATGTAATGACTGATACAAAGTCTGTTTCTGTAGTGGGAAAAGAGCAGCTTGAAGTTAATATACAGAAATCGATCAGTTCACCACATAAATGGTCTGCAGAAGATCCTTATCTATACACTTTATTAATTATCTTAAGGGATAGACAGAAAAATCTCCTGGGAATTGAAAGATGTCAGATAGGATTTCGCAGTGTAGAGATTAAGAATGGCAATCTAC
>JBDNGI010000407.1:0-5789 GCA_041689345.1 Halanaerobiales bacterium | reverse complement strand
TATTGTGTATTGTAATAGACTTAAAGAGGTTTATGATAATATCCCAATAATTATAGGTGGTATCGAAGCAAGTCTTCGCAGGTTTGCCTATTACGATTATTGGGATGATAAGGTAAGACGTTCGATACTTTTTGACAGTAGAGCAGATTTATTAGTATATGGTATGGGAGAGAGGCAGATATTAGAGATTGCTGAGAACCTGGATAGTGGTCTTGAGATTAAATATATCAGGCATATACCTGGTACTTGTTTCATAGTAGATAATAAAGAAGAGGTCTATGGGTATGAGGAAATTTTTCCTTATGATGTAGTACTTGAAGACAAGAAGAAATATGCCAAAGCCTTTAAAATTCAGTATGATGAACAGGACCCCATTAGGGGCAATATATTAATTCAAAAACACGGCAATCGATATCTCGTTCAGAATCCCCCGGCTAAGCCTCTAGATCGGGAAATGCTTGACCTAGTTTATTCATTACCATATCAAAGGGATTATCACCCTTTTTATGAGAAGCAAGGGGGAGTCCCCGCTATAAAAGAAATAAAGCATAGTATTGCTATGTCTAGAGGGTGTTATGGCGGCTGTTCCTTTTGTTCATTAACCTTCCATCAGGGAAGGGCTGTAAGCAGTAGGAGTAAGGAATCAATCCTTAGAGAGGCTGAAAATATTATACAGGATAAGGATTATAAGGGATATATTCATGATGTAGGAGGACCTACAGCAAATTTTAGGGGGCCTGCCTGTAAAAAACAGTTAACTAAGGGTTCATGTATAAGTAAACAGTGCTTGTATCCTAATCCCTGTAGAAATTTAGAGGTGGATCATAGTGATTATTTAGATATTCTGCGGACATTGAGGGGAATGGAAGATGTGAAAAAGGTATTTATCCGCTCTGGATTAAGATTTGATTATATTATGGCTGATAAAGATGATAAGTTTTTCAAAGAATTGTGTGAACATCATGTAAGTGGCTTATTAAAAGTTGCTCCAGAACATGTTGCAAAAAATGTCCTGGATTTGATGGGCAAACCAGATAATACTGTTTTTGAAGATTTCAGAAAGAAGTTTTACAAAATTAATCAGGAGATTGATAAAGAACAGTATTTAGTACCATATCTTATATCCTCACACCCTGGAAGTACTCTTGAATCGGCTATTGAATTAGCAGAATATTTAAGGGATATAAATCACATTCCAGAACAGGTTCAGGACTTTTATCCTACACCTGGAACCCTATCTACTACAATGTACTATACTGGGTATGACCCTCGGACTATGAAAGAAGTCTATGTGCCTAAAGGCTATCAGGAAAAGAGGATGCAGCGTGCTTTATTACAATTCAATCATCCCAAAAATTATGATCTGGTATATAAAGCTTTGAAAAGAACTGGCAGAGATGATCTGATTGGATATCATAAAAAGGCATTAATCAGGCCTAAGAATTCTGGAGACTTCAGGAATAAATAATACAGAAATAATATTTATATAATCTTATATATTACTTTAATTTAATCCTGATAGATAACTATATTTTTATTTATCAGGATTTTTGTTATTTTTATCCGACAGCTAACTGCTGCTAAGACCCCAAGGTCTGATCTATAGGCCATCCTTTAGGCCTAATCGAATATGGTTATACTAAAGGCTACATCGCGTATATTAATTAAAGGCTTTAGTGAGGACTTCTACTTAAGTGGGGTAAGCTACTGCATTCGTTTTAGGGGCTTTTAGGTCATCCTTGAGGCCTAATCGAATATGGTCATACTAAAACCTACATCGCGTATATTAATTAAAGGCTTTAGTGAGAACTAAGTTTCAGTGGGAGACAACATTAAACAGTTCTAGTAAGGTTCTATATAAATAGGTAGTGCCTGTGGTGCAAAAAACTCCCGAGGGGCCTGGTCTTTAGGTCATCCTTTAGGGAAACTAAGAACACACTTTATTAATTAATTATATTATTAAGTGATATTATTTTTAAGGAATTAAGGCCTGTATCAATAATCATATTAATTCATTGGATAATCTGATATTTTTTGTAAATTAATTGACAAATAATAAGTTAAATATTATAATATATTTTAGTAATAATAATTATTATTGTCTATAATATAGATCAGATTTTAAGAATTAGTTTTATATATTAGTTGCTGGAAATGACCTAAAAATGTTTGGACATAGAGTATATAGAGATGACTCAATTTAGGAATTTTGACAGAGACTTAAATAAATAGTAACTACTACATATATTAATTGAATTTAAGGAGTGGTAATAATGAAAAAGATCTTAATTATTGTTTCTATAATAGTATTTATAACTGTTATTATGTTTCTTTATAAAGAAGCGGGTATAGTTAATGATAATATAGAGGTTTTTAAAATCAGAACTGAGAATAAGCCCACATCTTTGAGGGCATCAGGTGTTTTAATTCCGAAAACGCTTATAGAAGTAAGGGCTAATCGCTCAGGGGTTATAATAGAAGCAATTGGGCCTGAAGGTAGTAGTATAAGCAAAGGAGAAATGTTATATAGATATGATGATGATATTGCTAAAGCCGATCTTAATCAAGCAGAGGCAAGTTTAATACAGGCTAAATCTTCTGCAAGTCAGTCACAGGCAAGAAAGGAAGAAGCAACTGCAGCTGTTCAACTAGCAGAAATTATATTGAAAAATATAGGGAATATATCACATAATGTAGTAAAAAGCGAGATAGAAGAACTTGACTTAAAAATAGAAAATGCTGAAGGTGAAGTGGCGAGAAACAAAAAATTATATAATAGTAATGCTATAGAAAAAGTCAAACTTGAAGATAGTATATATAATTTAGCTCTATTAAATAAACAAAAAGATATTATGGGAAACAATCTAGTGGAATTACAAACAGAAAAAAACAATCAAATTACAGAAGCAGAACAATCCTTAACACAGGTAAAAGCAGCCCTTAATACAAGTAATAAAGATATTTTCACAGCTGATTCAGCTGTGAAAAAAGCAAAGTCCGCCCTAAATAAAACAAAATTACTATTAGAAAAGTATCAAATAAAATCTCCTATTAGTGCTATTATTCTGGAAAAAAATATAGACGAAGGTGAATATGTACAGCTGGGGAAAGTAATCTATCGTTTATCCTCAGATGATTTCTTAGTAAGGATAAGTCCTGATGAAAGGGAATTAGGTATTTTACCACTTGGAACAAAGGGATATATTTCCCCAGAAGCCTATCCAGAGAAAAAAATCAAAGTAGTAATAAACAGGATTTCATCACAAATAGATGAAGAGAGAGGTACTGTAGACATATATTTGGAATTGTTGGAAGAAGCAGATCTACTTGTTGCGAATATGTCAGTATCAGTTGAAATTATTAATCAAAGTAAAAACAACAGAATTTATATACCAGAAAAGTATATTAGAAGTGTTAATTCTAAAGAATATGTATTTGTAGTTCGACAGGATAAAGCGGTTAAAAGAGTAATTTATACAGGAGAAAAGAATAATCAAGGGATGGTTGAAATAATTAAGGGATTAGAGGAAGGTGAAGAGATAATTAGTACTCAAAATATTGAAGATGGAATGAAAATAGAAGTTCAGGAGTGATATTTATGTGGTTTGAATTTAAGGTAGCCTGGAGATTTTTGAAATCTGGTAAGACACAGAGTATTTTAATATTGTTAGGTATTGCTATTGGTGTTTCGGTGCAAGTATTTTTAGGCTCTTTAATAGGAGGACTACAGCAGGATTTAATAACCCAAACTGTTGGTTCATCACCTCATATCACTTTACTTTCTGAAGATCAAATACCCCGTCCCTTAATTACAGGTATGGATGGTAGTGGAAGGATTATAACATTCACTGGGAAAGATGAGGGTATAAACCGTTGGCAGTTATTAGTAGATTTTTTACAGCAATTTCCAGATATAACAGCTGTTTCGCCGATGATTGATGGTTCAGGTTTTGCCATTAGGGGAGAGAAAACCCTTCCTGTTCTTCTTAGGGGTGTTGATATAAAAAATGTTGATAAAATATATGAACTAGTAGATAGTGTTGAAGAGGGCAAATCTAATGTTTCTGGCAATAATATACTCCTTGGTACTGAGATGGCAAAAGAATTAAAACTTGACATAAATGACGTGATACAATTGAAGACATCTAAGGGTATCACCGATAGATTTATTGTAAATGGAATCTTTGATCTTGGCTCAAAGGATATTAATAATAGTTGGATTTTTTTGTCTCGACAAAGGGCAGAGAATTTCTTGAATTCTAGGGATAAAGTAAGTTCTATAGAGCTGCAGGTGAATGATGTTTTTACTTCTAATATTATAGCTGACCAGATTGTTTCTTCTTATTCTGATATTAAGGCTGAAAGTTGGCAGAGAAATAATCAATCATTACTGACAGCCTTAGAGAGTCAGAGCAGTTCAAGTCTAGTTATCCAGGTATTTATAATAATTGCAGTAACATTAGGAATAGCCAGTGTGTTAGCTGTTTCTGTAGTACAAAAATCAAGACAAATCGGAATTTTAAAGGCCATGGGAACAGAGAAAAAGAGAATAGGATTGATTTTTTTGATTGAGGGCGCCTTACTAGGTTTTTCTGGTGCAATTATAGGTGCTGCTTTTGGAGTAGGTTTGAGTAAACTCTTTGTCAATTTAGTGAGAAATTCAGCTGGAGAACCATTATTTCCTATTCAAACAGATACGGTTTTCATTCTGATTTCTATTAGTATTGCTACATTTGCCGGTATGATTGCTGCCTTAATACCTGCGAGGAATTCAGCTAAACTAAAGCCAGTTGAGGTGATTAGAGGTGTCTGATAATATTATTGATGTTAAAGACTTAGTAAAAGTATATGGTAGTGAAGTTGGAAATAAGGTATTGCGTGGTTTATCTTTTCAGATAAAAAAAGGTGAGTTTATATCTATAATTGGGCCATCTGGGTCTGGGAAGAGTACACTCTTAAATATTTTGGGTGCCTTGGATAGTCCAACAAATGGTAAAGTTATGATTAAAGGAGAAGAAATTGGTTCTTTATCTGATAGTAAACAAGCCAATTTTAGAAACAGGAATATGGGATTTGTATTCCAATTTCACCATCTATTGCCTGAATTTACAGCCCTGGAGAATGTATTAATCCCTAGTTGGATTATGGATAATAAACAAAGTAAAGAAGGGGAAAGCAATTTGCAAAGGGCTCGGCAGTTATTATCTTTAGTAGGGTTATCTGTATTTGAAGACAAGATTATTACCAAATTATCTGGTGGTCAAAAACAACGTGTAGCAATTGCCCGCTCATTAATGAATAAACCAGGTATAGTATATGCTGATGAACCTACTGGAAATCTTGATAGTGAAACAACTGATAAAATATATGAACTATTACGGGATATTAATAAAGAACTGAACACAACATTTATACTTGTTACACATGACAGATATTTAGCTGCTAGAGCTGATAGAACAATCGAGATAGTTGATGGTAAAATAAGAGTATAGAACAAATATTTGAGTTTAGAGAAAAATCACACAAAAGATTTAAAAAAAATTATCGAAAATCAATTGACATAGTATATAACGTATGATATACTTTTATTCAGTGGATATATAAAATAAATGGTAAGACTATCCACTGAAGAAAATTCTAGGAGGAATTTATTTAATGATTTACACAGGTAAAGTGAAATGGTTTAACGAACAAAAGGGTTATGGTTTCATTGAGAAAGAAGAAGGCGAAGATGTATTTGTACACTTCTCAGCTGTTCAAGAAGAGGGTTTCAAGAATCTTGCAGAAGG
>JBDNGI010000406.1:0-1755 GCA_041689345.1 Halanaerobiales bacterium | reverse complement strand
TGTGTTGGATTACCCTTTTTAATTTCATCAACTAGCAACTTTACAAATAGAGGATGAATAGTAGAATACCCGAAATTTTTACCAAGATGCATTTTAATAGCTACTGACTTATCTTTAACCATTCCAGCAACATTTATCTCTTTTAATATCTTTTGCATCTTTACTGGAAGTGTTTCATTGACATTACCTAATTCCTTAAACTCTACAGAACCAAAATATACTTTTGACATAAAAACCCCCCTCATTTTATAATACATTAGTTGTTTTATTATAAGATCTTTATTACATATTACTTAATAAATGTATTAAAAACTTTATTTTATTAAAGTCTTTCAACATAGACATAATATGCTCCACGATACTCATTACCTTCACCAATAAACCAGGCTTCCAATTCTGTTTCACCAGTTTGAGCTATTTCCAATTCGAAGGTGACTTCTTGTTCATCTCCTTTAATTTCTACAAATTCTTCCCTGTCAAATAGCTTTAACTGGGCTTTAGCTGGATTGATACAATTACATTCTGTAACAGCTTGATAAGGAGCAATCTTGACCAATTCATCAGCAGCAATACAATCAGTAATTGGCAGATTAAGTTCTTCCGGCCAGCGTCTTAGTAAGAATCTATACTTGCCTGCTTTTTCTACATCAACCCACCATTTACCAGTGCTTTTTTGGGCTTTAACAATATGATCCTGATTCCAGGCTACATCACCCATTACATCCATAGAATTTAAACAGGTTGGATTCTCATTTTCATTACCCAGAGAAATTGGACAGCGTTCTTTCAGTCTTGGAAAAATTTCTTGCCACCATTTTTCATGGCTTGCCCTTAATTCTTTCACTACTTCTGGATATTGAGATGCCAGGTCATTTTTCTGTCCTGGGTCCCTTTTGATATCATATAATTCTTCACCCTTAATTAAACGCCAATCTTTTGTCAGAACAGCATTATTCCATTTCTGAGGTGGGTTAGTATTTTGCCGATACTGTACAAATATCTGCCGATCAGCTAATTCTTGCCCATCCTTCAATAATAATGAGGCAGCACTTATCCCATCAAATTTTACATCCTTTGGAGCTTGCAGATCACATAAATCAATAAAGGTAGGTAATACATCCATATGAGTTATAAGTTGGTCAATATCATTACCACCACCGATATTACCTTCAGGCCAGCGAATAAAGAAAGGTACACGATGCCCTCCTTCATAATAAGAGCCTTTTTTACCTCTCATTCCTGCATTATAACCTTTATCGACAAATTCACCATTTTTTAAAGTACAGCCACCTGAAGAACCATTATCAGTCATAAATATAACTATTGTATTATCTTTTAAATTTAATTCGGCAAGTTTCTTATCAAGTTTCCCAAAGTTCTCATCAATATTTGTTATCATCCCATAAAATTCAGGAACCGGGATATTCTCATTCCCAGTATAAAGTTCCTTATACTTATCTGCTACTAAATATGGTGAATGTGGGGCATTAGTCACCAGGTAACAGAAAAATGCCTGGTCCTGGTTTTCTTCTATAAAATTAAAAGCCTGTTCAAACCAGATATCAGTACAGTAACCCTCATAATCTGTTGGTTTACCATTCTTAAAGTATGTATCATCAAAGTAATTATTACCCCAAAAATCTGGTGTCTGTCCTACTCCACCACCCTTATGGGCTACAACCCTTTCAAAGCCTCTATCCTGGGGACGGTAGGGATAATTATCGCCAAGGTGCCATTTACCAAACATCCCGGTTT
>JBDNGI010000405.1:0-3620 GCA_041689345.1 Halanaerobiales bacterium | reverse complement strand
TGCTAAACCTTTCCCAGTAGGAATCCCACCTACTATATGATATGCCCTTTTCTTGGCGCACTGAAGGAGTAACTGGGGTTTAGACTTTTTCATGAATGAAGTGCAACTAAATTTTCTTAAAGCCCCATTAAACTTGTATGTAATAATACCAACAAATGATTATCAGGAGTAAGCATAGCACACGCATTGAGATCAAATGTAGGAAGTAAACCGATCGGTATATCTCTTAAATTTTCTTTTTTATTTAGTATTATTCAATTTGAAAATTCTTGTGCTGAGAATTATACTGGATATCTGGAGGATAATGTCTTTAGTGTTTATGACCAGGAAGATAATTATATATTTAGCACAGCTATGGGTGTAAGTGAGGGTGATCGTTATATTAGCGAAAATAACATAGAATATGTTATTGAATTAGTAAAAGAGGAAAAAGCAGTTGCCCGGAAGTTAAATAAGATAGATTTACTAGAGGGAATAGAAATGAAGGCGAATGTTGTACCACCTCTAGCTGTAGGAAATAATAAATTGGTAGCTATTTATCATACACATAATGATGAATCTTATTTGCCTGGTCCTTATAGTATTGAAGGTGAAGGCGAAGGCGAAATTCATGAAGTAGCCCTTGCATTGGAAAAAGCTTTAAATAATAAAGGAATCAAAACAATTTATTCAGAAAGCATGCATCTCCCCCATGATGGTGCAGCCTATGAAAGATCCAGAGCAACTGCAATAGATTTGGTAAAAAAGAAGCCTGATGCAATATTTGATTTACATAGGGATGCAGTTCCCAGAAAAGAAGAATATTTAAAAACTATAAAAGGCAAAACAATAAGCCAGATAAGGATAGTGCTAGGTAGACAAAATCCAAACCGTAAAGTTAATGATCAATTTGCCCGTTATTTAAAAGCAATTGCTGATCGGCAATATCCGGGTCTAATTAAAGATATATTTTATGGACATGGCTCTTATAATGAACAAGTTTCTCCTCATTTACTTCTGTATAGAATTTGGTACACATGTTACTACAAAAGAACAGGCACAGGCCAATGCTCAGATGTTAGCTGGTCCGATCCAGCAAGTATTATATGCTGGTAAACCTGAAGAAAATAAAAGTGCTCTGGTAACAATTGCCTGGATTGTTGAAATATTAACTATTGGTATTTTAGCTTATTTATTTATTAATGAAAAAAACTGGGAAGGGGTTATAAATCGCATAAAAAAATTTTTTGCCAGGGAAGTTATTGATAAAGGGGATAAAGGGAGTTAAGAGGTATAAACCTATAATTGCTATTATTGGAAGTAGAGAGCTTCTTTATTTTTTTATTTAAAAAAAATAATATATAAGCAGGATTTAGTTAATTTATGAAGAAATAAAGTAGTAACACGAAAACATAATTAGTGTTATTATGTTTTATTTTAAGAAAAACAAAGGTAGGAGGGCAAGGTAAAAATAGCAGTAATTGATGGATTAGGTGGGGGATTAGGTTCTCAAATTATTGAAAGTTTACAGGAAATATCATATGAATTAGTGGAAATAATTACGCTTGGTACTAACTCTAAAGCAACTTCTAATATGATAAATAATGGAGCAAATAGAGGAGCTACCGGCGAAAATGCTATTCAGTATACTGTTGAAAAGGTTGATATAATATTTGGACCTATAGGAATAATTATTCCTAATTCTATGTTAGGAGAAATAACTCCTGCTATGGCCGAAGCTATAGCAAGGAGTTCTGCAAAAAAATTCTGATCGGAATCAGACAAGAACATGTTAAATTAATAGGGATGAAAGATATGTCAATTAATGAATTAATAAAGGAATTAATTGAAGAACTTAAGGAAGATATAGAAGCTAAGTTTTTAAAATGAATAGTCAATAAAAACAAATAATATAAGTGACGGATCACGAAGATTTCAATCAGTATAGAATACTGATTAGATTTTCGTGATTTTTTTGTAAAGTAGTGGTATGAAAGGAGGGGGATATAAATGTGAAAAAAAGTTTTTTATGTGCTAAATTCTATAACTAAAAGAAGGTGTTAAAATGTTTGAATTACAACAAATAGGAATAATTAAAAGTGATTTTAAGGAACCTGCTGATCCGACTGAAATGAGAAAACATGAAAACAGTATAATTATTGAACCTGAATTTGCAGAAGGTTTATATAAAATTGAGGGTAATGATTATCTTCAGGTGATTTTTTATTTACATCGTTCTAAAGGCTATAATCTTAAGGGACCAAGACGTTATGGAAAGGTAAGAGGTGTTTTTGCTTCTCGTAGTCCTAAACGGCCTAGTCCTATTGGTATTACTACATTGGAATTGCTGGAAAGGAAAGGGAAAAAACTAAAGGTAAAGGGTTTAGATGCTGTAGATGGTACTCCTGTTATTGACTTAAAACCATATGCAGCTATAATTGAATTTTCTGCAAGCCAGGGAATAAGACCATCCTCATTCCGTTCTAAAAGGCTATCAAATATTAAGCACATTTTAAAGCCTCCAGGCCCCCTAGGGTAGTGAGCATAAGGAGAAGGATAACCCCAATCTCCACCTTCTAGCCGAATAACTTCTACTTCATATCCTTGATTATTATCTGCTGCTTTAAGTTTATTGGCTTCTATACCAGTAATTCCAGAAAAACCTGACATATTGACGCTCCTCGGGGCAAGCCCACGTGGATTCCTTATTCATAGAACCTTGCTTTTTTACAGTTAACCTCAAAGATTAATTGTAAACTAGTCTTACAAGTTCTGAGCAAACACACAAAGTGATATCCAAAATCCTAAAGAATTTACGGCATCTGAAGCGGTAATTGGCAGTGGCCCCTATGTTCTAACTGACTATAATAAGGAACATGGAACTTATCGTTTTAAAGTTTTTGAAGATTTTTGGGGTCCAAAACAGAATATTGGAGTTATAGAATTTGTACCAGTAAGTGAGGAATTTATGGCTTTTGAAAAAGGGAAGATAGATTTAACCCAAATGAGTCCTGATTTACTGGGACGTTATCAAAATAATTCTAAATACAAAGTGGTTCAGAGACCGGCTTTTTGGGGTTATCGTTTACTTTTTAATATGGAAGATTATTCTGTCCTAAAAAATAGAAAGATTAGACAGGCGATCAATTATGGGATTAATAAAGAGGAACTGATTGCAAAAATTGAAAGGGGAGCTGGTGTTCCAGGTAGTGCAGGTATATTACCACCTGATCATGTATTTTACAATTTTGATGTAAAGCAATATAGTTATAATCCAGAAAAAGCTAAAGAATTACTGATAGATGCTGGTTGTGAGTCCCTTTCTTTTAACTTGAAAGTTTCTGATCGGGAAGTTAGACTAGCTGAATTAATAAGTGAACAACTTGATAAAGTAGGTATTGGAATTAAAATTATAAGTTCTGATCGTAAAACTCATGATAGCCGGGTTAGAAATATGGAATATGAATTAGCTATTCTTGGTCATGGTGGCTGGGGTGGTGAAGCTGATTATTTACAGGAAAGATTTGTCGGTGAAAGTTTTAAAAAAGAGGGAACCTCTCCTTTAGAGTCTGGTTTAAAGGGCTATAATAATTCTAAATTAAATAGTTTATTATTAAAACAAATAGAAGAATTTGATAGTA
>JBDNGI010000404.1:0-4410 GCA_041689345.1 Halanaerobiales bacterium | reverse complement strand
CCCCTACCCTGCAGACGCTGTCCACGAAAACCATACATCCTCATACCTCCACGGGGATAAGTAGCTTGATCTTCTTGATTTATAAATAAATCCTTTGCCTGTTCAATCTGTTCATCAGTCAGTACTTCTCCAAGTCCGCGCCAATAATCAGTCTTTAGATCCAACAAGTTATTTTGCAATATATTTATTTTATTCTTTATATTAGCTATATCTTCATCTGTGCCGTCAGATACTAATAATTCCCTTAATTCTAAATTAAGCTTACGTAACTCTGTTTGCATTTCCAACCGTTCTTCTACATATTCGTCTCTGCCTTCTCTTAATAAATCACTTTGCTCTTCAGTTAGATTTAGAGGATTAGCTGCCGGCTGGTTTTCATTAAATCCAGGATGTACATTATTGTACATCATTCTTCCACCGCCAAAACCAGCAAAAGCAAAACCTGAACTACTAAATGCAACAACTAATAAAGCTAAAACCATACCACCAATAATCAACTTGTTATACTTCACAATATCATCTCCCTTTTAATTTGTTTATAAATTTATTATAGAAGACAATTGTGAAGGAATTATGAATTCATATAAGAAATTTTCTTTTCTTTTTACTTATTTAATTTCACTGGGTAATTTTACTGTGAATTTTGTGCCTTTGCCCTGACTAGATACTTCTATAGTACCGTTGATTGAATGTATAAGTTCTCTTGTAATAGTAAGCCCTATTCCAGTACCACCTGTCTTAGTTGAACGCGATTTATCTGCTCGATAAAACCTCTCAAAAATATAGGGTAAGTCATCTTCACTAATACCAATACCTGTATCAGAAATCTTTATTATTAAATTATTTTCTAATTTCTCTAAAGATATATATACCTCCCCTTTCTCAGGGGTGTACTTCAAAGCATTTGATATAAGATTTATTATTATAGTTTCCAAATTTTTAGGATCAGCAGTGATATTTAGACCTGGCTGAATATTATAATCTAAGTTAATACCATCTCTAGATGCTAAAGTTTTATACCTGTCTATAATATTCTTTAATATATCTGAAATAGAAACCAATTCTTCCTGACTATTAATAATTCTTTTCTCGGCATTAGCTAAATCCCCTAATCTATTTACTAAGCTAATCAATCTTTGTAATTCCTCTTCAATTTCTCTTATTGTAGTCTGATCAAATTTAATAATATCTTCTTTAATGCCTTCCAAATAACTGTTAATGGTCGTTAATGGTGTTCTAAGTTCATGGGCAAGATCTGATGTAGATTCTTTCCTGATTTTCTCTAGATATTTTAATTTAGCTACCATTTCATTAAAAGAGTAACCCAACTCAGATAGTTCATCATTACCACTTATTTCAACATGATGATTGAAATCACCCTTGCTAACCTTACCTGCTATTTTGTTCATTTGAATAAGAGGACCTGTTAGATAGCGAGAAAAATATAGGCTGATAATTATTGTTATAATAGCCACCAATATACCTGTTAATAGTATAATTCTATTTACCCTCCTGGAAAAGATTGCCGCCCTCTCTGAAATATTAGCATCTCTTCCTGTATACCAGTATAAATAGGCAGCTGTCTCCCCTTGAAATTCTATAGTAAATCTCTCACTATTTTTTATAAAATTATTCATATCTTTATTTGAGAAGATATTATGCCCTCTACGCATCATCCCGTTATTCATCATTCCATTCATCATACCACTTTGATTTTGACTTAGATATATGACATTACCTTTATTGTCTGTTAGTATCAAGAAAGTCTTATTTACTTTTACAAAATCATTAACTAAAGTACGTATCACTAACCCTCTGTCATTTTCATCAAGGGAATTTTCTATTACATCTACAAGATTTTCTATTTCTTCTTTCCTTTCCAAATAAAGATAATCAAAAAATCTTCTATCAATACTTGAATTAATATAAATACTGGCAAATAAGAGTCCACCCAGGGATATAATTAGGATAACAAAAAATAGTTTAAGACCTAACTTACTCATGTTTATCATCTGCAAATTTATAACCAGCGCCATATACAGTAATAATTAATTGGTTTTTTTTCAATAACAATTTCTTTCTGATATTCTTTATATGAGCATCAATGGTTCTATCAAATCCTGTAAATTCAAGGCCCATTACCTTTTCAGCAATTTGCTCCCTTGAAAGAACACGAGATGGATTTCTCAAAAAAACATGTAATATATCAAATTCAGTTTTAGTTAATACCACATCATCACCATTTACTTCTACCCTCATTTCAGAAAGTAAAACCTTGATTCGTCCATTAATATATGTTAAAACTTCTGCTTTATCTGCTGAAAAATCAGTCCTGCGTAATATTGCCTTTATCCTGGCAGAAAGCTCACGCAGACTAAATGGTTTGACTAAGTAATCATCAGCTCCATATTCAAATCCCTTTATTTTATCTTCTTCTCCATTTTTTGCAGTTAGCATTAGTATCGGTAGTTCACTCTCTTGCCTAATTCTCTGACAAACCTCTTCACCACTAATTAAAGGAAGCATTAGATCTAGAATCATTAAATCTGGTTGAAAATCTTCTACTAATATGAGGGCTTGTTTGCCATCTACAGCGGTTTTTACAATATAACCCTCTCTTTCTAAGTAAGCCTTGACTATTTTCAATAATTTCTCTTCATCTTCAACAACTAGTAATTTCTTTTCCATTTAATCACCTATTCTTTATAGCTAAGATTCTATTCACCATTATCTATTAATTATTATATCATAAAATAAACCTGATAAGAAATCGACAAAAAATTTACGGAAAATAATCGGACGTTTTCCATCAACTAATATGGAGAAGAACCAAATTAATAAACTAACAATTCTAATATCTATTCCGTTTTATACACCCCTTTCCTAAGAAAACAGTTTCCCTAATAATAAATTAGATAAATTTCTATATTTTAATTATATAAAGCAGAAGCAGAGATTTCAATACTAGAACTATAAGTAATAGTATTGATTACTATTACTTTGAAAGTGTCTGAATTATATATTTAATTAACACTCAGGGGCTCTCTAGTTCAATATTTCATCTATATACTTTCTCAGTACCGTGCATTTGATGATTTAAAGGTATCCTTTAAAGAAGCTAAAGATAAATTCAAATAAATACATAGGGAGTGTAGATCCAGATAATCATTATAGAAAAAAAAGATCACAGCATCAAAGAGCATATGATCAAGAAACTGAAAGTATCTTTATACTAGATGTATTTTTTTGGATTTTAATCATTGGATTACTTGCAGCAATACTAGTTGGCTATATTTGGTAGTATCATTAAAGAAATCTATTTATGTCTATTTAACCTCCCTGGATAGAAAATCTCTTGGGGGGTTAATTATATTTATAGTGATCATATATATCCTTTCTGAAATGAACATTGTTTTCTTCATCAACCCAAGCAGTCCAATATACTATCACCACTGATATTGGCTCAAGTAAATCTATATGTCTTTGCTCCCCATCATTAATGACCTGCATTATTTTTTCCCAGTTCCAACCAGGCAAGTCTTTTAAACAATAAAGGGCAAGTTCAAAAGGCTTCTCCACTCTAATACATCCTGAACTAAATGAACGATTATTATATTTAAATAGTTCTTTATCTGGGGTATCATGAATATAAACAAGATAATCATTGGGAAACATAAATTTTATCTGCCCCAATTCATTATCTGGACCTGATTCCTGCTCTAACATTAGATCAAAATTACTTACATTATACTTATCCCAGTCTATCTTATTAGGAACTAATTCTACAGCATTATCATCCCAACTACTAAATACTTTGATATTTTTGTTTTCAAGATACTGTGAATTCCCTTTAATCAATGGTATTATATCTCTAACAACTTTCTTAATTGGTATCCTCCATGTAGGGTTCAGAACTAAGTATTCTAATTGATCAGAAAAAATCGGCGTTTTGCTATGTTCTTTACCTATAATCGCCTTCATATTTAATAGTTCTTCTCCATCATCAATTACTTGTAATTTATAATCAGGGATATTTACTAAGATATAACGGTCTATATAATCATCAAATAAAGTATATATCTTCTCCTTATTTACTTGCAACTGTTTTATCCGCTTACTAACAGGTATATTAAGTTCTGTAATAGTCTCAGGCCCCAATATTCCGTCTTCTAATATTCCATGCCGATGTTGGAAAATCTTTAGGGCGTTCTCTAGCTTGTCATCAAATAGCTTATTATCATCACTATAAAATGATAAATCACCAGTCACATATAATCTCTTTTTTAATATTATTACTTCTTCAGCTGAATCACCTTTTCTTAGAATTAAATTATCGGGTAGTGACGGCCAACCACCCAAACGTTCAATATTATTGTATTTAATAATAGCTTTTTTTATTCTTAAATAATT